>JAERMN010000340.1 GCA_016844625.1 Deltaproteobacteria bacterium | reverse complement strand
CTCGTCATAGGCCACGAGCTCGGCCAAGCCTTGAAACGGCGCCGTGGTTTCCAATCGTAGTGTCTTCATAGATTCCTCTCCATGGGGCGTTAGGTAAGTGATCCTGTATACAATGGCATTCTGACTGCTGTCAAAAGGAAGAAAAAGCTATAAACTCGAAGAAGATTAACTTTTCGGATATTTTGGAGCTACCGTACCAGTCCCTGGTCAACGAAATATTATCCAGCGGGATATTTAGGCCTGAGTATTGACTTATTTATTCAACACGCCGGCCAGCTTTTCCTCCGTTTGTTTATCCAGATGCCCCTGATACCAACCGAACAGCCGGCTGATCATTGACGCATCCCGATGAAGCCGTGCTGCCAACTCCTTGGCCGTTAGCCCACACCACTCCCGCGCCAGATAGACGAGCTGCGCTCGTACCGCCACCCACTGGCGCTGCCGTCCCGCCTGTAACAATACTTTGCTTTCGACATGGTGCAGTGCACAGATCGCTTGTAATAATCGCGCGAACCCAACCTTTTTTCCTTTAATCTCAACCAGCTTCGCTTCGGTCCGTTCCGCTACCTTTTCAACAAAGCTTTCATCGCCTAAGAATCGTTGATCGATGGTCTGGTAATACTTCTCTTCATGCCCCTGCTTCAACCCGTCATGCATAAACCTCTGGTATGCCTGCCGGGCCCTGTCGACTCGCGTGCTGAATTGGCTGAGAATTTCTTGCGTGTCGACTTTCAGCGTGACTGCTCCATCGGTAGCGCCACGGATCCTCTGGCGCTCGCAAGCGCCCGGGATTGAGATGAATGTAGCGTACCAGCTCAAGCAAATAAGCGTTACGGTCGCACAGGATCGCTTTGTAGCGGCCTTGAAAGAGGTGCCCGACCTTGCGATGGCGCCGGTTGTAGCTTTGCGTGTAACTCGACTGAATCCCCTGCATGATCTTGGAGAGCGCCACGCTTTTGGTCTCCATCAGCAGGTGAACGTGGTTCGACATTAAGACGTAGGCGTAGAGCCGAAAACCGTGGCGCTGGCGATAGTGCTCGATGCGTTGCAGGTATGTGATTCGGTCTCGGTCGTCCTGAAAGGTTCTTTGCCGTTGTTTGCCGCGGACGATCACATGATAAAACGCCCCGTCGAACTCGACTCTGGGTTTGCGCGCCATGGAGGGAAAGTAGCAAGAGGGGAGACATTAAGTCAATACTCAGGCCTGACCCCACTGACTAACTGCCGGCTAATGGGTGACCCCATTGACGCCATTTCACTTATCGAGCCAGGCGCGATTCAGCCCCCCTCCACCCCACACGAACTCTCCGTCATAAGCAGTCGTGAAGCCCTTGACATGGTCGCGCAGCGCGAAGTAGCGCGAAGTATGGCCGATGCTTACGATCGGCACATCTTCCTGCAAACGGGTAACGACTTTTCGCATCGCGGCGCGCAACTGATTCTCATCGTGCTCCGCGGCCGCGGCTCTCAAGAGCGCATCAACCTCCTTGTCGCAATAGCCGGATTCGTTCTGATTGCGATTTCTCGGATCGGATTCACAAGCATGGATCGGCAGGTAAAGATCCACGGGGTTGGGATTTACGCCGGGATCGCCGGAGAGCTTGAACGCGTATTGGCCCTTGCGGCGCATTTGCACATTGGCCCCTCGCTCCGCCATGGCGATCTTGATGTTCATGCCGATTTTTTTTAGCTGGGCCTGCACCGTTGCGATCTCCACGTCTTGGGTCCCGCCCATGCTGCCCAGCATTGCGATTTCCTCACCCGTGTAGCCCGCCTCCTTCAGCAATGCCCTGGCTTTATTGAGATCATAGGCAGGGGACGCAACGCCCTCGAAATACCATTTGTGTCCTCTCGGATACATTTGGTCCGACGGCTCGCCAAAGCCAAAGTAAGCCGCCTGAAGGATTTCCTTGCGGTCGATGGCATGGGCGACGGCCAAGCGCAGTTTCTTGTTGTTGAAGGGTGCATCGGCGACATTGAACTCGATGGCGCGACCAGCCGAGTAGCGCGATTCGGCGAAGCCTATGCCCTTGAGCTTGCCGTCGCGGATCTCCTTGATCCACTCGTAGGGAGCGCGCTCCGTCATATCGATATCGCCGGCGCGAAGCGCGGTGAAGCTTACCGTGGTGTCGCCAATGATCCGCAGGATCGCCCGATCGACGTATGCTTTGTGCCCCCAGTAGTCCGAGAATCGTTCGAATACGATGCGTTGCTGCGGTTGCCACTCGACAAATTTGAAAGGGCCGGTGCCGGGAGGAAATCTGTTTGGATTTTTAATTCCCTCCGCCACCGACTCTTTGGGAATTACCGAAAAGGTCTCGATTCGCGCGAGGGCGTAGATAAACCCGGGCGTGGCGCGTTTCAAGTAAATATTTAGGGTATGCTTGTCGCGCGCCTCGGCGCGATCGACTATCGACAGCTCGGCAAAGCCGCGGGCGCCATTCTTCGCGGTCATGCTGTAATCGATGGCGAACTTTGCGTCTTCGGCGGTCATCTCCTGGCCATTGTGAAACTTCACTCCTTTGCGCAGCCGGATGGTGTAGAGCTTGCCGTCCTTTGACACTTCCCACCCTTCCGCCAGCGCGGGCTGGAGGTTGCCTTTGAGATCGATTGCCAAAAGCGGCTCGAACATCAAATCGCGAATGCGCTTCTGGGTTGAACCGGTGTCCACCAAAGGGTTCATGACCGAAATGTCGCGCGTGACGCCAACCGTGATGGTGCCGCCGCGCTTGGGCTCCGCCGCAGCCGCTTGCGCGACTTGTGTGCTGAGCGAGGAAATAAAAAGCACTAAAGCCAAATTGTAAATGCTGCGACTGCGCAAAGAGCGGTTCATGGATTCCTCCAGCTGCTAACCCACACTATTCTCGCTGTGAGGTCAGAGTGAGCTAGCCCAGGTTTCACGGACGAAGTAATTTGTAGACACCTGCCTTACGTTCATAATCGACGCGACTGCAATATCCAGCGCTTGATGGAGCCGTGGCGATGGGCAATAGCCGCTCTTCGCCATGCTGGTGTGCAGGACAGCGAGCGTTGCATCGGTTGCCAACGGACGCTACTCAACGCTGAGCGCTGGGAAAGCCATAGGCCTCGAACAGTTTGGTCATCCACGATTCCATGTTTGCATGCTGTTCCCAGTTCACCCACGAGAGCTTTTTGCCGCGCAGTTCCTGCTCGACGCCGCCGCCGCGGAACAGGTGCGACGATCCCATGGGTTCGTGATCGTCGGCAATCTTTTGCGACTCGGCACCGGCCATCCACTCCAACCAGAGGATTGCCGCGTGTCGGTTCTGGGACGTGGCCAGAATCGCCTGTTCCGAAGTGAGGTAAACCGGCACCGGCTCCAGGACGACATGTCGCAGGGCCCCTGTGCGGTCTTTAAGCTCGGCTCGCTTTACACTGTGCAGCAGCGTGCCCATCATCATGGGCACTTCACCAGTAATGATCGAAGGTAAAGTTCGACTCACGCCACGCACCCAGATCGGCTCTTGCGCCGCCACTTTGCGCGCGAAGTCCATCGTCTTTTCCAAGCCCCATGCCGGAACCAGGCAAGCGATTGGCCGTGGTCCGATATCCACAGCAAACTTTCTCCCCTTGAATTCAGGCTTGAGGAAATCATCCCACGATTTGGGCAGATGTTCCGCCCCTACTGAATCCTTGTTATAGGCAGCGGCAATGATCCGCGTATACGGCGCGACAATATTGCGGTTCTTCGGATCGATCATGGCTGCGGGAATTTGTACGACGCCGCGCTCGGCCATGTGCAGAAGATCGATCTTCCATAGATAAGGCAGGTACTCGCTATACAAATCTCGACTCGGGTAAATGATATCCCACTCCCGAGCCCGCCCGCTTTTGATCTCCAATACGTTGCGCTGGGCCATGTCGGTGCCGGTAATTTCCTGAGCATGCAGGTTGATGAACGGGTAGCGCTGATTGAAGGCCTTCGTCGCCGCCTTTAACGTGGTTGGGTCCATGTTGACCAGGATACGCAAATTTCGCTCTTGCTTGGCTTTCTCCACCAGGTCGGTGTGGTTGCCAAAGGCTACATAACCTTTCGCCTGCGCCACCGGTTTCGCTTTTGTCGTCGACGGCGCTTCGGCCGCGGCGATCGGCAAAATCTCCCAACCCAAGGTGACGCTAAGAAAAACAGCCAGGAAAGTTTTCATCGTCCTACCTCGGTGTCAGGGAAGGGGTCAGCTCAGTCGGACCCCTTCCCCCTTTTTCCGCTCTGTAAATGGGGCTCGGCCTTGCAATCTTGCTTTTTCTTCCTGCCGTTATTACCGGGATTGGGGTCAGGCCTGAGTATTGACTTATTCACGTTAGGCGATGTCTCCCACACGCTTCAAACCACATCCAACAACTCGAACTAACTGTTCGCCTGTCTGCCGTGTCAGACGGAAATTATGTGGTCGCGTCTTTCATTGCGATAAACCTGTGCTTACAAAACCGGTCCCCAGGATTTCTCGCTTACTTTTGCTTATTGCCTGCTGCCTGTCGTCCTACTTTGACTCGAGTATCTGCTTCACTCGACTCACGACGGCGGGCTCGATTTCATACAAGCCGTGCACCATCTTTTCTATGCCGGGCCCATCGATCGGATCGATCTCGAGCTTGGACTTTTCCGCCTCGGCCAGAAGCTGAGGATCTTTCAGAGTGCTGATGAAAGCTTTTTGCAGCGTCCGCAATCGCTGTTCAGGCACTTGCGGCGGGAGAGAATAGAGCCTTTGCTTGCCGTAAATCTCGCTTGCAATGCGCAGGAGTTTTTTCCCTTCGTCGGTCTTGGCGTAATCGATGGCGAGAGGGACACTCTTCAGCTCGGGATGAGGCTCGATCATCGTCTGGAGCACGACATGGACCTGTTTGGCCTTCAGCGCGTTGGCCCAAGTCACCTTTGCCGATTGCCAGCCAAAGGAGCAGGTACCGTCGACCTCCCCGGTTTCCGCGGCAATCCTGATGTCGGCGGTACCCTTGTAGCCCTCGATCAACTGCAGGGGAAAATCCGTGGCAGCGGCGAGGAGCTTGGTATCATCGGTTCCGCTGGTGCCGGGCCCAATCGCCCCCAGCTTCACCCGTGCTTTAGCCTTGCGCCACTCCTCTGCAGTCTTGATCCCGCTGCGTTCGGTCAGTATGCACACCAGCGAGTCCGATGTCGGCATACCGAGCCAGCCAAACTTGCGCCCCTCGAATAGCACCGCCGGGTTCCCCATCATGTGCTGTAAAATAAGCGGGCCGGACCAATGGCCGATGACC
>JAERMN010000339.1 GCA_016844625.1 Deltaproteobacteria bacterium | reverse complement strand
TTGCCTATTGCCTGATGCCTATTGCCTGCCTTAATGTAGCACCGCTCCGCCGTTGACCAGAATGGTTTGTCCGGTAACGAACGTACTCAAGTCCGACAACAAATAAAGCGCGGTGCCGACCAAGTCTTCGGGCTGCTCGATGCGTTTGAGAATGCGCGTCGACGCCGTGCGCTGGTAATTCTTAAGCGCCTCGGCGGTCGCTTTGTCCTCACTCATCGTCGAGCCCGGCGCCAACGTGTTCACACGGATATTATCAGAACCGAGTTCCCGCGCGAGCACCCGACTAAAACCAACCACCGCGGCCTTCGACGTCACGTAGTGCATCATGGTCAAACCACCGTTAAACGCCATGTTCGAGGAAATATTAACCACGCTGCCCTGTTTGCGCTGCTGCATCGCCGGCACTACGGCTTTGCTGCACAGCCAGAGCCCCTTGACGTTGACCGCCATGATGCGATCCCACGCCTCTTCGGTGATCTCTTGCCAACCGCCCTTCTCCGCCGGCACGCTCATGAAGATCGCCGCATTGTTGATCAAACCGTCGATCTTGCCAAATGCTTCCAGTGTTTTCTTCGCCATCTCCTGGCAGCTAGCAAAGTTCGCCACGTCAACTTTGGTTGCCAGCGACTTACCGCCGCTGTCCTTGATCGCCTGCGCCACCCCATCAGCCGCCTTCTCATCGATATCGGCCACGACAGCCGTCCCGCCTTCGCGGGCGATCCCCACGCAATAGGCGCGGCCGATTCCATGACCGCCGCCGGTAACGATCACAACCTTTCCGTCCAATAATCCCATGCGTAATTCTCCTTCCTAATAAAGTTTTCACGGCTCACGCAAATTTTCCGGTAACTTGAAATACTCGAACACGGGGATTGACTCGCGCCAAGGCGCAAAGCACGCCAAGTTCGGAAGGGAAAGATAGATAATCTTTCAAACGATCTTCACCAGTTTTCTCCGACCTTTGCGGCCTTGGCGTCTTTGCGCGAGATATTCCGAGTTTCGGTTGCGGCTATGCGACGCTAAGTTCTTTGCGGCGATTAATCCGGTCTATTTCTCGCTCTGCTTCTTCACCCAATCGAGAATCACTTGATTGGTCTCCTCCGGCGCTTGCCAGAAAAAGCCGTGCGACTGGCCTTTTAGCACTTTCATCTCCGCGCCGGGAATGCGTTCGACCAGCACTTTTGACTGCGCGATATGATTGCTGCCGACGGTGTCGGCTTCGCCGATCAGGACCAACGTCGGCGCTTGCACGTCGCCCAAGCGGTGCGTGCCTTCGAAATTATGCCGCGCCATGCAGAGGTGGATGAAGGGGTCCAATTTCGCATGAGTCGCCCAGGCGATCTTAAAAAAGTCTTCGACCTTGTCGCGCTGCGCCGCGCGAAACTCTTTGGTGAAGAAAGTATCCGACTCGACGATCTCGTCATAAATGAATTTCTCAAAGCCCATCTCAACCATGTCGAGCACGAGCCGATGCGGCAAGCCGGGAATGCAATCTGACCCTGGCCGCGCCGCCGGGCCGGAGCCGCTCGCGGCCATGATCAAACTCTTTACCCGCCCCGGAAAATTCTGCGCCAGCGACAACGCGATGCGCCCGCCCATGGAGTGACCGATGAAGTGCGCGGCGGGCAGTTTTATATGATCCATCAGCGCGACGATGTCGAGCGCCATCTGCTCAATGGTGTAAACGCTCTGCGTCGGCACCGAGCGGCCACAGCCGCGCGGATCGTGGAAGATTAGATTCAAATAACTCGCCAACGGCATCTGCGACGGCTTCCACACCTCGCCGGAGTATGCCGTCGATGGCACAAAGATCAGCGGTTCGCCTTGGCCCTGGGTTTCGTAATAAAGGTCGACACCGGTCGGCAGTTCTACGTTGGGCATAGATGACATCTCCTCTTGCAAAAAAGTTCTCTCGCGACACTTTCCGGTAGCACCGCAAGAAAGATCACAACGTGACGCCCTGAAAACAGCTGGAACTTTAAACTGGTCCGTTAAACGTTTTGAACGATTGGAACCTTTTGAACGGATATCATTTCCCAGACGCCAACAACTCATGCGGCCGTTTGCCGAGGCGCCGGCCGCCGTTTTTCGTTACCACAACCGTATCGCCCCACTGGCAGATATACTCTCCATCCGCCGAGATCGCCGACGGCTTACAGATGAACACCATGTTCTCGCGCATCGCCACCGCCAACTGGCGCGGGCTTTTCGCGTGCGGCGTGATGATCGGGCCGTCGTCGCCTTGACCGCGGCCGTGCATGTTGAGCTCGCCGCGCGCGCCCGCCGCCGGGCCGCTTTTAGGCGACGCGCTTGCCGCGGTTTTTTTCGTCAGCTCGGCCAACTCGCCGACGGTAATGCCGGGCTTCAAACTTTCGACAACACGATTGAAAATCTCCCGCTGCACTTTGATCAGCTCGGCTTGAACCGGATCGATCACTTCGACGAACACCGGCTGCACGCCCTGGGCGCGGTAGCCGATCCAGGAAGCTTCGAGCTCGTTGATGATCACATCGCCGCGTTCGAGCAGACGCATGCTCGGCCGGGTCAACGTGCGCTTGGGATTTTTACCCGACACCCAAAAGCAATGAATCGGCAGCTCGGACCCATTGCGTGTCATCGCGTAGTGCACCGCCGCCCACACTTCCCAATCTTTGACACCGACCTTCGCGGCGTCGATCTCAGCTTCGATCGCTAATTCGTTAATCGCCATCGATTGGGTCAGCGCGTCAATTTCTTCCGCGCTCTTCACGTAGCGCACTTCGTCAAGGATCGCCGTCGCGTCGATCAGCTCGGCGTGCGGCAACGCTTCGCGAATCTGCTTCCAGGTGCCGTAAAAGATCGTCCCTTCCGGCGTGCGCGTGCCTTCGACTTCGCCGAGACCGGTGATGCCGATACGGCCACGCTCGACTTTTAATTCCCTCAAGCGCTCGACGATCGCTTTGCCGTAATTGCGCCGCGCCTCGCGCACGTCGGTGACCCAATCTTGCACCGTCGGCCAGCGCGGCGCCGCCGAAGTCGCGATCGCCGTAACTTCACCTGCTAATGGAAACACCGCCGCAAGATCCGGCTCGCCGCCACCACAGTGCGTCAGATAACGCGTGTTGGCCTGATAGTCAGCTGAATGGCCGCTGTTCTGCGGCGTGACGATGACGTCAAGATTGTGCTGGCGCATCAACTCGCGCACCGCCCGCCAGCGCCGGTCGCGCTCGGCGAGAGAGAATCTTGGATAGGGATAGAGTTCAGCCATGAAAAATCTCTAAACGAGTATGTTATTTACTGCCAAAGGAGAAAATACGATCTCACCACGAAGGCACGAAGGACACGAAGGTTTCGGATAATTTTATTCCGAACTTCGTGTCCTTCGTGGTGAATTGTCCCTTTCCCAACTTTGAGTACTTTGCGTTCTTTGCGGCCAATTCTTTTACAGTTACACATCTTTCACGATCAATTTCAGCTCGCGTTTGCCCAAACGGCGCGCGCCGTTTTCGGTCACCGTCACCGTATCGCCAAGGCTCGCCCGTCCTTTGCCCTGCGCTGGGCGCACTTGCGGTTTGAGAATGAACGTCATGCCGGTCTGGAGCTCAATCTTGGAGAACCGTTCTATATCCTTATCGCCGAGCAACGCCGGCCCGTCGTCACCCAAGCCGCGTGCGTGCATCATCGGATGGCTCCACAAATATTTCCCGTTACCCTTTTGCTCGACAGTCTCGCGATAGAGATCGAACAAAGTACCAAACGTCACGCCAGGCTTCATCGCGCCCACAATCGCATCGAAGCAGGCGCGCGACAGCTCGGTCATTTTCACAAACTCGTCATCCGGCGTGCCGATCACCGCCGGCGAAACGGCTTGAGCAGCGTAGCCGGCGTACTTCGCTTCGATCTCGTTGATCAAACGATCGTCTTTTTGAATTCGATAGTCGGTCGGCACGAAAGAACTGTTGGTGATCCCCGGACCGGCGCTCAGAAAAAACAACGTCGGCAGCTCGCCGCCGTTGGCGAGCATGGCATGCACCATGGCGCCGTAGAGTTCTTTTTCGCTCACCCCCGGATTGGCGTTTTCGATCATGGCGTCGATGGTTTTCTCGGTAATCGCCGCCGAATGCTCCAGCAGCGCGACCTCTTCCGCGCTTTTCACCGCGCGTATCTCCTGCATCATCTCAGTCGCGTTGACGATCCTCGCCTGTGGGAAGGCGTCTTGAATCGCTTTGATCGACGAATAAGGAATAATTCCTTCCGGCGCTCTGAACAAACCCGCAAGTCCGGAGATGCCAATGGTTCCTTTTTGCAGACCGAGCTCGTTGAGTCGTTCAATCGTATTCTGCCCCCAGCGATTCCGCCCGTCGCGTACGTCGGTCACCCAGTTCTGCGCCTTCTGCCACCAGGCAGCGCGATTGAAGATATACGCGGTGACGTCCCCTTCGCGCGGAAACACCGTGAAGACTTCGGTGGCAAAACCGCCGATGGTCGTCAGATAGCGCGAGTCCCCCTGCAGCTGCTCCCAGCGCCCGGTATTCGCCGGTAAAATCAA
>JAERMN010000338.1 GCA_016844625.1 Deltaproteobacteria bacterium | reverse complement strand
ATAACCTCGCGTGTGCGTGGACGATTTGTCGTTGACCACGCTGCTTGCAGCGTAGAACCGTTAAATGGGGTTTTCAAAGGGGGCGAGCATCCCCTTTGGTCAAGGCCGGGGTCAATACCCTGACCGCGAAGTAGCTTCGTTTATTGTCGAAGTCGAGCAGGATGACTTGCTGCCAGGTGCCCAAACTCGGCGCGCCGTTTTCTATGGGAATCGCCGCCCCTAGGTTCACCGGGCCGAAGCGGGAGGCGCGCAGATGGGAGAAGCCGTTGTCATCGCCCCAGCGGTCGTCGTGATGATAGCGGCGATTGGATGGGATGTATGTCTCGACGAATTCCTTTAAGTCTTGGATCAAGCCCGGTTCATGTTCGATGGTCGTGAGCGCCGCGGTGGAGCCGGAGACGAAAAGCGTCGCCGTGCCAGCGCGGATTTGCGCGCCTTGAATATGCTCTTTGAGCTTGGCGGTGATATCGATGATGTCGCAGGAGCCGGCGGTCGATTCGGTGATCTTCTTGGTTTCGATCGTGATCACGCTAGCGAAGTGCCCTCTGCGCTTGGATGGTGCAGATCATCTTGCCTGCCGGACGAGTTCTTCGGCGCGCTTCAATGCCGCGTCGATCTTTGTCGGTTCCTTGCCGCCGGCCTGAGCGAAATCGGGACGGCCGCCACCGCCACCGCCGACCATGGCCGCTAGTTCCTTAATGATGTTGCCGGCGTGAAACTTCTTGGTCAAATCCTTGCTCACCGACGCGACTAAATTTACGTTTGCCTCGCCTGCGCTGGCCAAAACCACCACGCCGGAGCCGAGTTTTTCTTTCAATTGATCGGCGATGTCGCGCAGCTGTTTGCCGTCGACGCCGTCGACTTGGGTGATGAGAACACTGGCGCCGTCGATCGATTGTTTCTTGGCGAGCAGATCGGGGATGCGATCTTTGTCAAACTGACCGCGCAGCTTTTCTATTTCTCTTTCCAGCTCTTTTTGCCGATCGAGTAGCCTTTTCACTTTGTCGACGGCGTCATCGGCGCTGCCGCGGAGGAGATCGCCGATTTCCTTGAGGCGGAGTTCAAAACTATGAATCAAGTCCAACGCGCCTTCGCCGGTGAAGGCCTCGACACGGCGCACACCGGCGGCGACGCCGCCTTCGAAGTGGAGCTTGAACAGACCGATTTCTCCAGAGGCGTGAATATGCGTGCCGCCGCACAGCTCGGTGGAAAAGTCGCCGATTTTTACAACCCGCACGCGGTCGCCGTACTTGTCGCCGAAGAAGGCGAGCGCGCCTTGGCGGATGGCGTCATCGTAACTCAGCTCTCGAATCGTTACGGCGGCGTCCTCGCGCACATGCTGATTCACTTCCGCTTCGATGAGCGCCAATTTCTCGTCCGGGATCGCGCCAGTGTGGTTGAAGTCAAAGCGTAGACGGTCCGGCGTGACCAACGAACCTGCCTGGCGCACATGCTGGCCCAATTCTCTGCGCAGCACGGCGTGGAGAACATGCGTCGCCGAGTGGTTGAGCATGGTCTTGCGCCGATGCTTGCCGTCGACGGCGAGCTCGACTTTGTCACCGACTTGAACACGGCCTTTTTTTACCTTGCCGCGATGGGATATGAGCGGCGGTGTCGGGTGCTGCGTGTCGCTGATCTCGATCACATCGCCGCGCGCGGTTCTGATCACGCCGCGGTCGCCGACTTGGCCGCCGGATTCTCCGTAAAAAGGCGTCTCGGCGGTGAGCAGGTCAATTTCCTCGCCTTCGACCGCTTCGGTCTTGCTGTCGCCGCCGCTAAATATTCCTATGACCGAAGATATGCCGTCGAGGCGGTCATAGCCGGTAAAACAAACTTGGCCGTCGAGCTGGATCTTGGATTCTATGCTGACGGTTTCGCGCGCTTCGCGGCCGCGCGTGCGCTGCTCGCCCATAAGTTTTTCGAAGCCGACTTGGTCGACGTCGATATTTTCGCCGCGCAGAATGTCTTCGGTGAGATCCAGGGGGAAGCCGTAGGTGTCGTAAAGGCGAAAGGCGATATCGCCGGCGAGGGTGCGCTGGTTTTCGGACTTGAGTTTCGCCGTCGCGTCTTCCAACAGCACGAGACCGCGATCCAAAGTTTCGCCGAAGCGTTCTTCTTCTATACGAATCACGTCTCTAATGCGCTGCTCTTCGTTCCTTAATTGTGGATAGGCATCGCCCATTACCGCCGCGACGGTCTTGGCGACTTCGTGCAGGAAAGGTGCTTTCAAGCCGATTAGCCGGCCATGGCGCGCGGCGCGGCGGAGCAAGCGGCGCAGCACGTAGCCCCGCCCTTCGTTGCTCGGCGTGACGCCGTCGGCGATCAGAAAACTGACCGCGCGGGCGTGGTCGTCGATGACGCGATAAGAAATATCCGCGGTCGGATCGACGCCGTATTTTTTACTAGTGAGTTTTTCCGTGGTCGCGGTGAGAGCGCGCATGGAATCGATATCGTAGTTGGACAAGACTTTTTGCATAACCGCGGTGATGCGCTCCAAGCCCATGCCGGTGTCGACATGCTTTGCCGGCAACTCGGACAGGCGGCGATCCTCGGCGCGGTTGTATTGAATGAAAACCAAATTCCACAGCTCGATATAGCGCGCGCAGTCACCGTTCACTCGACATTCATGTCCGGTGACTGCGGGCATGTCGCAAGCCGCCGGGCCACGGTCGAGATGGATCTCGCTGCACGGACCGCAGGGACCGGTCTCGCCCATCTCCCAGAAGTTTTCTTTCTCGCCGAAGCGGCTTAGCCGCTCGCGCGGCAGGCCGCTGATTTTGAACCAGAGTTGCTCGGCGTCATCGTCATTTTTATAAACAGTGGCGTAGAGCTTGTCTTTGGGCAGGCCCCACTCTTTGGTCAAAAGCTCCCAGGCCCATTCGATCGCCTCAGCTTTGTAGTAGTCGCCGAAGGACCAGTTGCCGAGCATTTCAAATAGCGTGTGATGATAAGTGTCTCGCCCGACCGCTTCGAGGTCGTTGTGCTTGCCGCTGATGCGCAGACACTTCTGCGAGCTGGCGGCGCGCACGTAAGGCAGGCGCTCCTGGCCGAGAAAGATATTCTTGAACTGGACCATTCCCGCGTTGGTAAACAGCAGCGTGGGATCTTTGTCGGGCACCAGCGAAGAGCTTTTCACCACCGTGTGACCGTGTTTGACGAAGTAGTCTAAAAATGATTTGCGAATGTCGTTACTAGTTATCATAAGCTCAACAGTTATCGTCGATCGGGCAGCGCAGTAGCGTAAAGATCACTTTACTGCTGTAGCCGCGGCGCTGCAGAAAGGCGACCGCCCGGCGCATCACCCGGGGCTCATGGAAATTGTCGCTGCTAAATTTTTTTTTGAGAATCTTTCTCGCTCTGTTTTCTTCGTCTTCCTGATCGAAGATTTCTTTTACGACCGCACGGATGACCGCATCGATGACGCCTTTGGTTTTTAGTTCCTGTTCAATTTTCCCCGGGCCGTAGCCCTGGCTTTGCGCCCGTGAGAGCGCCCAGTTGCGGGCAAACGTTTCGTCGTTGATAAAGTTGAAGCCGCGGAGCTTCTCGATGGTCGCGTTGACGACGGCGTCGGTGGCGCCGCGCCGGCGCAAATAATTCTTCACTTCCGCGACGCTGCGCGCGCGGTACCCGAGATAACGGAGCGCGCGCGGAAACGCTTCGTCCGCGGAATCGATCGGCGGAGCGCCGCCAGTTCTTTTCTTCAGCGTCGATCCAGAATTTTTAGTGCTACCGGCCTTTACCTTTTTTCTCTACGGCTGCGGACTCCGCCGGCACTTCCGCTTCAGGCCGCTTTATGCCCATTTTTTCCATCACCTTTGCCATGATCTGTTGGGCGGTTTCTGGATGATCCTTAAGAAATTGTTTGGCCGCTTCTCGTCCCTGGCCGATGCGCTCGCCGCCGTACGAATACCAGGCGCCGCTTTTTTCGACGATGCCGATCTCGCTACCGAGATCGACGATCTCGCCGTCACGGGAGATCCCCGTTCCGTACATCACGTCGAACTCGGCTTCCTTGAACGGCGGGGCCATCTTATTCTTCACGACTTTCACGCGGGTTCTACCGCCGATGATGCTATCGCCATCTTTAATCGCGCCGATGCGGCGGATGTCCATGCGCACCGAGGCATAGAATTTGAGCGCGTTGCCGCCAGTAGTGGTTTCCGGATTGCCGAACATGACGCCGATCTTCATGCGGATCTGATTGATGAAGATCACCACGGTATGGGAGCGGGCAATTGTCGCCGTGAGCTTGCGCAGCGCCTGGGACATGAGACGGGCCTGAAGTCCCATATGGGAGTCGCCCATCTCGCCTTCGATTTCCGCTTTCGGCACTAACGCCGCGACGGAGTCGATAACTACGACGTCGATGGCGCCGCTCCTGACGAGCGTCTCGGTAATTTCTAGCGCCTGTTCGCCGTGGTCCGGCTGCGAGATCAGTAGATCGTCGGTGTTGACGCCGAGTTTCTTCGCATAACCCAAGTCCAGGGCATGTTCGGCATCGATAAAAGCGCCCATGCCGCCGAGCTTCTG
>JAERMN010000337.1 GCA_016844625.1 Deltaproteobacteria bacterium | reverse complement strand
CCGATTTACGCATGTCGATAAGCTCGCGGAAACCGAGCTGCCGCGCCACGCCGCTGAACGGCGGCGTCAAAGCGGTAGCCGCAACCGAGCCGCGCTGCAACGCATTCATGCGTCCCTGCTGGCTATCGCCGACGGAAATAAAGATCACGTCCTTGCCGGGGTCCAATCCCCACTTGCGCAGAATCAAGCGCAAAGCGCTGTCGGCCGCCGCGCCGGGTCGCGTCCCGGTGACGATCTTGCCCTTCAAATCTTGCGGCGTCTTGATTTCCGGCGCCGCGAAGATGCTGTACTCGAGCTTGCTCGACTGGACGGTAAGCATCGTAATATCCATGCCGCCCAGGCGCGCGCTGATCGTGGCCGTCGAGCCGGCTGAAAGAAACTGGACAGAATTGGAAGTACATATAGATCGGTTCAAGATCAACACCGTACTTGGCATAGAGCCCGTATTGTTGACCGACTGGAATGACGCTGGTGTTGACGGATATCGAACCCAGCGCAACGCGAACTTTTTCACGCGTCTGGGGCCATGCAATGTTCGGGGCGATCAGGAAGACGGAAACGAAAAGAACAGTCGTCTTAATCATGGGTTCTCAACTTCATGCAGATAACCAGCGCAAAGTTATTTCACCTTGACCTCGATGATGGCTCGAAGCTATTATGGCCCTATGAAAAAGGCAAGTGTTTCAGCCCTCAAGAATCAGATCAGTCGTTATCTTGACTTCGTAAAGCACGGCGAAACCGTGCTGGTTCTCGATCGCAATATCCCGGTCGCGGAACTCAAGCCGATCAGCGGCAAAACTTCGAAAGGCAAACTTGTTGCCTTGGAGCGAAAAGGGATCATTAGACGCGGTAGCAGCTCAATCCCGGCCAAGTTTTTCAAAGAAAAACTTGGCGGCAAAGGCGCGCGGGTCCTAGCTGCACTTCTCGACGAGAGGAATGAGGGGCGGTGAGATTCTGGGATGCCTCGGCGGTCGTGCCGCTGGTGGTCTGGGAGAAGGAAACCGCCAACTGTCGAAAACTATTGGCCGAAGACACTGAAATTTTGGTTTGGTTGCTGACGCCAGTCGAGGTGGTATCAGCATTGGCCCGGCGTAGAAGGGAAAACTCTTTGGGTGCCGCGGAATTTAGAAAGTCAAAGGATCAACTCGCGCAGTTCGAGCGTCGGTGGAAAAGTGAGGGAGCGCGCTCGTAGATTGCTCGAAATCCATCCTCTTCGAGCCGCCGACTCTTTACAGCTCGCTGCCGCTCTGATCGCCTGCGAAGAAAATCCCCAGAGCTTATTCTTCGTCACTCTCGATCGCCGCCTTAAAGACGCCGCTGAAAAAGAGGGCTTTGGCGTTCTAGGAATGTAGCCGCCTCCCACCAACACTGGATTCAATAGCTGTTTACTCCTCTTCGTATTGCTCCTTCAACTTCGCCACCACCGTCGGATCGGCCAACGTCGTCGTGTCGCCCATCGCTCGGCCATCGGCGATATCGCGCAGCAAGCGGCGCATGATCTTGCCGCTGCGGGTTTTCGGCAACTCCGCCGCGAAGAGAATCTCGTCGGGCCGCGCGATCGGCCCGATCTTTTTGGCAACGTGAGCTTTGAGCTCGTCGATCAGAGCGCTACTGCCATCGACTCCAGCCTTAAGCGACACGAACGCACAGATCGCCTGCCCTTTGATTTCATGCGCTTTGCCGATGACCGCGGCCTCGGCAACTTTTTGGTGATCGACCAGCGCGCTCTCGACTTCCATTGTACTGATTCTATGACCGGCGACGTTCATCACGTCGTCGACCCGGCCGAGCAACCAGAAGTAACCGTCCTTGTCGCGCTTGCAGCCATCGCCGGCGAAATATTTTCCTGGGAAGCGGCTCCAGTAAGTTTGCACGAAACGATCGGGGTCGCCATAAATCGTCCGCATCATCGCCGGCCATGGTTTTGTCAAAACCAAATAACCGCCGCCGCCTTTGGGAACCGAGTTGCCGTTCTCGTCGACGACGTCGGCCTCGATTCCAGGAAATGGCATCGTCGCAGAACCAGGCTTCAGCTTCGTCAATCCGGGCAATGGTGTGATCAGCGGGTGGCCGGTTTCGGTCTGCCACCAGGTGTCCATGACTGGGCAGCGCCCGCCGCCGATAAATTTGTGATACCACATCCATGCTTCCGGATTGATCGGCTCGCCGACCGAGCCGAGCAGACGCAGGCTTTTTAGATTGTGTTTGGCGGGAAACTCCGTGCCCCAGCGCATGAACGTGCGGATCGCCGTCGGCGCCGTGTGAAATATCGTCACGCCGTATTTTTCAATAATGCGCCACAAGCGATCTTTGTCCGGCCAGTCCGGCGTGCCTTCGTACATCACTTGCGTCACGCCGTTGGCCATCGGACCGTAGACGATATGGGTGTGCCCAGTGACCCAGCCGATATCGGCGGCGCACCAAAAAACGTCGTCTTCCTTCATGTCAAAAATCCACTTGTTGGCGAGAGTGACACCGGTCAAATAACCGCCGGTGGTGTGCACAATGCCTTTGGGTTTTCCGGTCGTGCCGCTGGTGTAAAGAATGAACAGCATATCTTCGCTGTCCATCTTTTCCGGCTCGCACCAAAGCGGCGCATCGGTCATCAGATCGTTCCACCAATGATCGCGGCCATCTTTCATTTGCGCACCGGATTCTGCACCCACCCGCTGCACCACCACACAATGAGTGATCGACGGCGTATCGGTCATGGCTTCGTCGGCATTCTTTTTTAACGGCACAATCGTGCCGCGCCGATAGCCGCCGTCGGCGGTGACGAGCACTTTCGCCGACGCGTCATTGATCCTATCGCGCAGCGCTTCGGCGCTAAAGCCGCCGAAGACAACACTGTGCGGCGCGCCGATGCGGTTGCAGGCGTGCATCGCGATCAAAAGCTCCGGCACCATGCCCATGTAGAGACAGACCCGGTCGCCCTTTTTGACGCCGAGCTTCTTCAGCACGTTGGCGAATTTGTTGACCTCGCGCCATACATCGCGGTAGGTGAGCACGCGCCCGTCGCCCGGCTCGCCTTCCCAAATGATCGCTGCCTTGTTCTTGCGCTCCGAGTTCACATGGCGATCCAAGCAATTGTAAGAAGCGTTGATCTTGCCGCCGATGAACCACTTGGCCCAAGGCAGCTTCCACTCATGAACTTTTTTCCAAGGTTTGAACCAGTAGAGATCCTTTGCCGCTTTGGCCCAGAAGGCTTGGGGATTTTTGCGCGCGCTATTAAAAACGCTAGCGCTTTTCACATTGGCTGATTTTTTGAATTCTTTGGGCGGTGGAAAATTTCTTCGTTCGTCGAGTAAAACTTCAATAGCTTTGTCTGCCATGTCGCATCCCTTCCTGGAATAAGAGTTTATCGCCGTCGGCGAATTTGCCGGATTTTATGTGAGCCACTCCGGCTTGGCAAGAGGCGGCGCGCGACGGCGGTATCGCATCTCGGGTTTCGAGTCTCGGGTTTTTTAATTTCTGCGGGTCCAATTCTCCGCAGCTTGCTGCGTTAAACTAGTTTCCTTCCCGAAGATCGTCATTCCCGCATGCTTTTAGCGGGAATCCAGGTTAAACCGGAGCTGGACCCCCGATAAAAACATTCGGGGGTGACGCCTTTGGAGAAAATTTTCATCACGTCCTTATGTTACCCCGCAGCTTGCTGCGGGGTAGTTCATCGCCAGACGCGAGACCGTGGACTCGAGACAGCTACGAACCCAATTGACGCCATGTCAGCACATGAGATAGTGAAATATAGAGCCGATTCTATGTTAACCCCGCCTCTCGAGGCGGGAACAATTAAATGGGGTTTCCAAAGGGGGCGAGCATCCCCTTTGGTCAAGGGCGGGGTTCAATTCCCGCCCGCGAAGTGGCTTCGTTTAATAATGAGGAGGAAACAGCCATGAACAAAATCGCCGTCGTCACCGGAGGAGCGGGAGGCATTGGCCAAGCGGTCGCCGAGCGTCTCGCGACAGATCAATGCAGCGTAATTCTTTTGGATATAAACGACGACGCCGGGAACCAGGTCGTTGCCGACTTCCGTAAGCGCGGCGTCGAAGTAATCTTTCTGTGCGCCGATCTAAGTCAAGAAGCCCAGGTGGAAGCTACCTTTGCAAAAATTAAATCCAGTCAGGGCCGCGTCGATATTCTCGTCAACGTCGCTGGCGGCAGCATGCATCGGCACAAGTTTGAGGATTTTCCAGTGAAAAACTGGCAGGCGGTCATCGACGCTAACCTCACGTCGACGTTTCTCTGCTGCCGCGCGGTCGTGGGCATGATGAAGGCTCAGAAATCTGGCGCCATCGTCAACATCTCATCGGATATCGCCTTCAGCGGAAGCGAGAATCGCTCAGCGTACGCGGCCGCCAAGGCCGGCGTCCTTGGCCTGACAAAAACTCTCGCGCTGGAACTCGCCACCTTTGGCGTCCGCGTCAACGCCGTCGCACCGGGCCGCATCGACACCCCCCGCGTTAGAGCAAGTTATACCGAAAGCGACTGGCAAGAAGCGAATAAGCGCATCCCGATGGGCCACCCAGGCGCCGTCGAAGACGTCGCCGAAGCCGTCGCCTACCTAGCCAGCGACGCCGCAAAGCACGTGACGGGACAGACCCTGCACGTGAATGGTGGGAGGATTATGCACTGATCGGTCGCAAACGGGCAGGTTTACACGGAATCAGAAAATCGAAGCAGAACCTGTGGTGGGATTCGAACTTTCGCGGGGACCCTGAAGAATGATTCAACACGCACCACGTCTACCATTCGACGTGCTCCATTATTTGCGTTCGAAACTCGAAGCAGCCGAGAGGTAGAAGCCGCCCCCAAGTCCAACTCGATTGATCCTTCTTTTGGGTCACTATTGTCGCGGCTTTGCGCGCCTCTTAGTGTCAACGATTGCGTCAAGCTTGTCTCGGACCTCAGAGTCGATCTTTTCTTTGGGTACGAGACGGGCAAGTTCGTGAAAGTTTTTCTTTGCCATGACATTCGGAAGGCCAAGCTTCTTAAAATACTTTTCAAAGAGTGGAGTTAGAAAATCATCGCTAACTTTAGTGTTGGCGTCCCACGGCGAGCCTTTTCCCAACGTTTCCAGAGCCTGGCTAACCTCTTTGATGGACTCCTGCATGGCATCGACTCGGCGAGCGCTTTCGCTTATTGCGAACAGCGGCCCGGCGCTGTCTTGCTCCGCTTGCCCAGTTGCGAATGCTTCTAGAGTCTCTGGGTAGCAAAAGTAATTCTCAATTTCCCTTCGCCTCCAAGTCAGTCCAGTCGCGCCGAGATCGGGTGGCAACCCTTGGTCAAGCCGGTCGAAAATCGCAATCCCAACCAGGTTGCTCACCGCTTCACGGATACCGTGAAAATGCTTTCGGACCTCACTTGGTTGATTACCCACATAGTGGACAAAGGGTCTCTCCAAAGCCTCGATGGCTTCTTGATAATCCAGCTTTTCCGCGAACGCTCGGAGAACGGCAAGATCGGTAGAACCTTCGAGGTAGAGTGCCCAACCGGTCTGCTCTGCTTGGTAGTAGTGTTCAAAACCAATCTCTCGTAACGCTTTGAGCACCTGGCTTCCGCGATCGTTAATTCTGTGAGGTTTCCCCACGAACGCGATTACGAGATCACGATCGGCGGCTTCGTTCAGCAATACTTCCGAATGGCTGGCGGCAATCACCTGGTTACCATTGTCTCGCGCAACGTCGACGAGAAGTTGGTAAATCT
>JAERMN010000336.1 GCA_016844625.1 Deltaproteobacteria bacterium | reverse complement strand
TAGGCGACATTCTGAAACACCGTCATGTGCGGCCAGATGGCGTAGGATTGAAACACCATGCCGATATTGCGCCGCTCCGGTGGAATAAATGTGCCGCTGGCGGCGCTGAAAACCGGCTGACCGTCGATTAAAATTTCTCCGCAGAACGGCTGTTCCAATCCGGCGATGCAGCGAAGCGTCGTCGTCTTGCCGCAGCCGCTCGGGCCGAGGAGTGTAAACAACTCGCCCTTGCCAACTTCGAAGGATACTCCGCGCAAGGCGCGGACTTCGCCCCTCGCCCCGGCAAACGACTTTTGCAGATCTTTTACGCTAATCACAATTAATCCTCATTGCCGACAGCTGATCCTCGCCGTGCGACGTGATCTCTCTCGTCATATCGAAGGCATCGACGAACAGGGTCATGACCGCGCCTCGCCGCGGTGATATTTTCGCGCGGTTTGAAAGCGAAAATATCGCGCAACTTTCTAGGAGTCAGGACCGCGCCGGAGTTGCGCAAATAGCTGGCCCCCGAGCAGCAAGATGGCGGAAAGCATAATCAAGATCACGCCCAAGACCGCCGCATCCGCGGTGCGGCCGTTTTGCCACATGCTCCAAATCATCGTCGAGACGACGACAGTCTTTGGATTGTAGAGCATAAGAGCCATCGATAACTCCTGCATCGCGTGCACCGCCACCCAGAAAAACACATTGATCATAGCGGGCGCCAGCAGCGGCATGGTGATTCTCCGCAGCGTGCGCGCCCACGGTGCCCGGCTCATTTGCGACGCTTCTTCCAACTCCCCGTGCACCTGCATCAGCGCCGAGGTCATCGTGCGCGAGCTGTACGCAAGGTAGCGGGTCGTCATCGCCAGCGCGATAATCCATAGCGTGCCGTAAATCGGAATGGGAGAGCGGACGTAGACGAAGATAAATGCCAGGCCGATGACGATGCTCGGCACGCACTGCGGCAGAAACGACACCGTGGCGAGATAATGCGACAGTCCGTCCGCCGCTCTGCTACGCCGGACCACGAACCAGCTGATCATTACGGCGAGCAAGATCGTCGCCGCGGATGTCACCAGCGCGAGCACCATGGTATTCCACAGCGCGCGCATGACTGTACTTTCCCGCCAAATTTTCAAGTAGCCATCGAAAGTGACGCGCGCCAGCGAATCTGCCGAAGGCACCGCATAGAACGGCTGGACGCTGGTCCAGATCAACATCAAGAAAGGCAGCACCACGGCGAGCGCCACGTAGAGAATGCAAAGCGCGGTTGCCGGCGCCGTCCACGCGCCGAGATTGATTTGCCGCGGCCGGTATCCTTTGCCGGTGATCGTGGTGAATCTTTCCTGGTGCGCCGTCAAGCGCTGATACGCCCACATGAGCAACAGCGCCACGATCAACACCAGCGCTCCCAAGGCAGAAGCCAGACCGTAATCCGGCAAGCCGACTTCCGAGTGGGTGGCCCAGTAGATCGCCGTGCTGAGCACGCGAATGCGCGCGGTGAAACCGAGCAACCCGGGGATGTCGAAGGATTCGATGACGACGATAATGTAGTAGATCAACATGGCGAGCAGCGCCGGGCGCATGATCGGCAAGGTGATGCGCAACGTCGTTTGTGCGACACCGCGGCCCGCCATGGCGCTCTGTTCTTCCAGCGATGGATCCATCGCGCGAAACGAAGCCGCGATCATAAGATAAGCCGACGGTACCAACCGCAAGCCTTGAACAAAGCACATGCCATAGAGCGTATAAATATCGAACGGTCCGGTGTCCCCCGACAAACCGAGGACGTTGCGCAAAACCACATTGATGATGCCGATGCGTGGATCGAGCAACTGAATCCAGGCGATTGCCGATAGCAGCGACGGGATCGTCATCGGCACGAGAATGAGCGCGGCGATCCACCGGCGCGCCGGGATGGCGCTACGCTCTAAAAGCCACGCCATAAGGACCGCAAGCGGCAAGCCAACGACCAGCGACCCCGCGGTGAAGAGAAACGTGTTCAAAAAGATCGGCAACGTGGAAGGACTGGTCAGAACCGTAGTGTAATTCGCCAGCGTCATACCCGTTGCTTCGAAGGGCAACTTATCTTCGGTGCTTTTGACGCTGGCGTAGAGCAACATAACTAGCGGCACAAGAACAAGATAAGAGACCACGGCAATGGTGCAGCCAAAGGCAAAGGAACGAACGGACAATTGCCGCGTCCATGACCAAGCTCTGGTCCGCGCGCTTCTATCAAGAGTCGTTGGCGATACGCTCATATCAAGACGAATAGTTGGGTAATCAATCGTGTAGGGGGCGCATCATGCTGCGCCCCCTACCGCCATCTTTTCACCGCAGCGCGCCGAGCAGCTTTCCCAATTCGCGCTGGATCTCGAGAATCCCTGCGAAGTTATTTTCGGTTTCCAATATGATCGCTGGCTGAATCGTTTTGATTCTTGCGGCGACACTGCCGATCGCGTTCTTGCCCACCTCGATCGCCTGGCCGGTGGTCGTATATCTGACCGTCTGCCCCTCGGCACCTCCCAGCCAACCGGCAAAAAAGCGCGCAGCATTGGAGTGAGGCGCGGTCTTGAGTACTCCAACTGCAGAATTGAGCACCGGTAGCGGCGAGACCGCAATCCAGTCGACGGCGGCGCCTTGTTTTTTCAAGCGCTCGATGGTGTAGGCGTAGGTGCCGACGGCGATTGAAACCTGCCCTCCGGCCAGCGCATTGGCAACGGTAGTGCCGCCCTGAACGATCAGGGGCTGCTGCTGTGAAAGTATTCTCTTAATCAATTCAATCGCTTTGCCCTTGCCCCATTGCGTGCCGAGCATGGCAAAAGGAACTAACCTTGCCTCCATAATTATTTTTCGGCCTTTCCATTTCGGGTCGGCGAGTTCTTCCCAGCTCTTCGGCGCCTCCTGTGCGCTCACCATCTTGGTGTTATAAGCGATCGGCAACGTCAGATTGTAAGCGCCGACGAACCGTTGGTTGGCATAAACCGCGTCGAGGCCGAAATCTTTTTCCCACCCAGGGTAGCTGGCCAACATGTCGCGATCGATCAATGGCCTGAGCGCCCGCAGCGAGCCGGACTGAATAATATCTACGGCTGCCGGCTTGCCGGCCTGACTCTCAGCGATGATTCTTTGCACGAGCGGTTCAGGGATACTCTCAAAGTGCTCGATCTTGATGCCCGGATACTGCTTGTTCAAGGCTTCCTGCGCTCGCTGATAAATAATCGCGTCCGTCGGCCCCCAGATCACGACCGTGCCCTCTTTCTTAGCGGCATTATAGAGCTGCATCACCGCGTCGTTGCCGCCTTTGCCTTTATCTTGGGCGTAGCCGATGCTGCTAATAACCCAACTCACGAGAACCGCAATGGCAATCACAGTGAATCGTCGAAGTTCCATAGGTCGACATCTCCTCTTGTCAATTCAAACAACATCCGTAGCGTTCAAGGGTTCAACGGCTCAACGTTCAAAGCTTCTCGATCGGATGGCGCAGGAGAAAATCCTGCAACGCGATCAAAGCCCCGGCGCCGTCCCAAAACGTCATATGCTTCACCTCAGGCACCAGCGCAAGCTCGCAGCCAGGAACCAACTCGCCGAGCTTTTTCGCTGTGCCAACCGGCGTGCTACCGCCGCGGTTCACATCGTCGCCCGCGCCGCAGAGAATCAACGTCGGCACCTTCACCTTTGGCGCACTAGCCAAAGTATCCCAAGTGCGCCGCGCCTCGTAGTGATAGCGGTGTTGTTCGGGACTGGTCTGGCGTTTCCACAACGCGTCCGACAGCGCTTTGACGGCGTCGTGATGTTCGTCAAAGAACTTGGGATTGAATGCCATGTGCGTGTTCTCGATATGGCCGCGGATGAACTGCTCGAAGCCATGCGCGCGAATCTCTTCTTCGTCAGTGTTTCTAATCACGCGCGGCCCGCCGTCCGTCGCTTTCACCCCCGCGCCGGCGGCGGCGATCGTCAGAGTCGCAACCAAAGCGGGACGCTCGATCGCTAATGCCTGCGCGATCTGTCCGCCCAGTGCAAAACCTACCGCGTGACAACGCGAAATCTGTAAATGCTCCAACAGCCCGGCGCAGTCTTTGGCAAACTGCTCGATGGTGTAGCCATGATCCGGCATGCTCGAGTAGCCGGTGCCGCGGCAGTCAAAGATGATCGTTCGATATTGCCGCGAGAGAAACGGCACGACGCCAACGTTCCAAGTATCGCTCGGCCACCATGACGGCGGGCAGAGCAGCACCGCTGCGCCGTCACCTCGGCTCTCGTAGTAAATCTTTACATCGCCTAGATCCGCCGTCGGCATCTTTCACCCCACAACTGGTTTGTACTGATATCCGCAAGCCAAGAGGGCGGGTTTGAAACCCAGCCTTACAGTTCGGAAATCCTTTTTGCGTTCTTTGCGCTGCTATAGCTGCAAATTTGCGCGGCTCACGCAAATTTTAGCGTCTTCGACACCAGCTACTTCATGCCCGCAAGAGTGTTCACCACGAAGGCACGAAGGACACGAAGGTTCGGAAATTAACTCTCTTCCTTCGTGCTCTTCGTGTCCTTCGTGG
>JAERMN010000039.1 GCA_016844625.1 Deltaproteobacteria bacterium | reverse complement strand
CTCCACCCATCCTACCTAATGCTGGTTTACACTCCGAGCTTCAGCAGTTTAGCCGCGGTGCCGCCGAG
The DNA here is from genome assembly GCA_016844625.1 of Deltaproteobacteria bacterium. GTDB lineage: Bacteria > Desulfobacterota > Binatia > UBA9968 > UBA9968 > DP-20. Next base: position 15,211 of record JAERMN010000039.1, on the reverse strand, counting down.
CATGTCTTCTTTTACCTGCGAAGCCAACGGCAAGCGGCGAATTTCGTCAATATATACGTTAATGCCGTCGATATTTTTACCCTGTTTCGGATCGCTGTTGTTAAAATTCTGCGGATAGTCGGTGGCAAAAACCATTCGCTCCGGTTTGATTACCGCCAGCGCGCAGCGCAGCGCGATCAAACTGCCTTCGAAACCGGCCATGTCGAAATAGAGCCGGTCGAAATAGTCGTCGAACGACTGGGGCAACTTGAATCGGTAAGACGAGCGAGAAATTCTTTCCTTGTATCCAGCCAAACCGCCGCCAAAGTGCGCGAACACAAAGCGTAGATCAGGGTAGCGTTCAACGACACCGCCGGCGATCAAGCGCGTCACTGCGACACCGAGATCGAACTCGCGCGTGAGAATCACCGGCAGCATGTAGTCTTTCATGAGATCGTAGCCCTTCGGTCCCAGCGCCGGATGGACGAAGATTGGCACGTCGAGTCTTTTGATTACATCGTAAAACGGCGTGAATTCCTTAGCGTCGAGTGAGAGGCCATTGATTTGCGACGAGATCGTCACGCCTTTCAAGTCCAACTGGCTCACCGCGCGCTCCAGCTCGCGCAATCCCGCTCCTTCCAACGCAGGCGCATGCGCGAAACCAACAAAGCGCTTTGGATAATCTTGTTGCAGTTTCGCCGTGCAGTCGTTGAGCAACTGGCAATTCTCCAGCGTGGTATCCCAGCCAAGGATACAACTCTGCACCGCGATATCGATCCCCGCGCGATCCATGTCGCCAATCTGCGCGGTTAGATCAAAAAGCTGCGAGTGGATCGAAGCGTCGGCGGTCCTGACGGCGTCTTTCCTCGTCGGGTCCATCCCCAAGCGCCGGCCCAACTCGACCGGAATATAGTGATGTTCGAAATCAATGACCATAGCACTTCCTTAAAGCGAGCCTGACTTAACTCGCTAAAACGACATTTGCCGCGCCGGTGATATAGCACACCGGCATATGCGTCGTGCTGCGTGCGTAGCCGATCTTGCCGCACCGATCGATGAGAATAATACCGCCGTTGCCGACGATTCTGTCGTCGTCGAGACGAGCGACCGCGATCTCGGCGGCGATCTTTGCTTCGCTACCGTTTTTCAAATAATCGACGGCGCACTTGGCCAAGAGCAAACGAATAATCGCTTCGCCGTGGCCAGTGCACGATGCCGCGCCGTAATCGTCCGCGTAGGTGCCGCAGCCGATCAGCGGCGAATCGCCGACTCGTCCGGGCAGTTTGTTGAATATTCCCCCCGTGGAAGTTCCGACGGCGAGCATGCCGTGTGCATCGTACGCCACGCAGCCAACAGTGCCGTGCTTGCTGTCCCAGCGTCTTTGCTCCCGGTCGACAATCAGCGATTGCGGCGCACACTCGGGAAAACCGACCTGCCGAGCGAATAACGATGCGCCGTCGCCGGCGAGCATGACATGGCGCCCATCTTCCAGGACACGGCGCGCGAGCTTTATCGGATTCCTAATTCCGGAAACAGCTGCCACGGCACCGGCGCGCAAGGTTCGTCCCTCCATGATCGCCGCGTCCATCTCGACTCTGCCGAGACTATTGAGCGTGGAACCTGTGCCGGCGTTAAAAAGCGGATTGTCCTCGAGCACGATAACCGCAGCCTCGACCGCATCGAGCACCGCGCCGCCGTCTTGTAAAATCTCCCAGCCCGCCAGCGCCGCTGCTTTACAGCCCTCAAGCCGCGCCGGCAGACTATCGTCTTTGATCGGCCCGGCGCCGCTATGAACGATGATCGAAGGTTGGAATCCCGTCATATCCTTTTTGCGTTTTTTGCGCTCATCCCCCTCCTCGTTCCTCCCCCGCGTTGCGGGGAGGATGAAGGTGGAGGCGTGCCGTTTGTATTGCTATCCAAAAACTAAGACCAACATGTTTGTTATAGAGTCCAATGCAACGTAGGTCGACAAGTCGTCAGAAGTTCTCATGTGTCGAGACTATCAAACCCAGCTGTTCGCCGACAGGCGAACCTCTTTTCCCCAGCGCAGTCTGGAAAAAAGCGTGTACTACTATACTGCAAAAGTTTCGCGGCTCGCGCAAATTTTCCGGTGACCTGAAATACTCGAACACGGGGATTGAGCCTTGGCGTCCCTTCGACGTTGCTCAGGACATGCTTTGCGCGAAATATTCCGAGACTGACCGGTGCGCGAAGCGCACTCTACGAAAACCTTCGTGTCCCTCGTGCCTTCGTGGTGAATCCGACTTTTCTCATTTTGGTTGCGGCTTTGCCGCGCTAGGCCCTTTGTGGTTACCTGTTCCCCAACTCTCTCAGCACCGCTCGGCACGGCGCGCCGTCTGAGCCCGCGAGTTTTACCGGCGGACAGAATAATTCATAGCGCCCAGGCGGCACTTCGGAAAGATCAACGCCTTCGAGCAAGATCACGCCGTGATCGAGAAATGCTCGGTGCACTGGCACCTGCTCATTGGCCCCGGCGGCCGAGAGGTAATCGAGCCCGACCAGCTTCACGCCAAGATCGACCAGCGCCGTCGCGCCGTCAACCGAGAACGGCGCGAAGCTCGCATCGTACACGCCTTTTTTCAGCAACTGCGAATTGCGCGTCTTGAATAGCACGCGAGTTTCGCCGTGCAAGTTAGCCTTGGCTACATCCGCAGCGGTGATATGCGTGCCGGGCTCCGCAGCGCACACGCGCGCCGGGCCTATGAAAGTTTCCAACGGCAGCGCTTCGATGGTCATCCCGTCGGGCAAGAAATGAAACGGCGCGTCGACATGCGTGCCGGCGTGGACGCTGGTGTGAATCGACGAAGAATTATTGGTGTCGCCTTTGCTCATCCGCTTACGACCGATCAATTCCAACGGCTGCGCCGTCACCCAACGGATCGACTCCGGCGAAAGAGTCAAAGATATATCGTAAATCTTCACGGCATCACCTCCGAGTCGCGATCTTATGTGAGGCCATTGTTCATGACAAGCGGATAGGGCAACCACCGGGGGTTGCCCCGACAAACCCGGAGCTGAATTCCTGTTTGTTTACTTTGCGTGGCGCAAGTTCCTTCGCGTTCGCTCAGGACAAGCTTTGCGGCTAATTTTCCGAATCCGAATCTATTACTTTGCGCCCTTTGCGTTCTTTGCGGCTAACTCTCTTTCTCCGTCGCAATCTATTTTCCCAGATGAATCGCCACGGTGCCGGCGACGACGCTGAGTATACCGATCACGGTTTTCAAAGTTATTTTTTCGACATCGCGGAGAAATAGTTTCGCGCCGATCAGCGCCCACACCGGATAGGTCGCCGCGATCGGCGCCACGACGACAACCGGACCGATGCTGATCGCTGTGATGATAAGGATAAGCGAAAACGTTTCAAATATTCCCGTCGACAAGAATGGCCAGATCGCCTGACGATTCCAAACCAAAGGATCCTTTGTCGGCGAAAACCCCATGTAAATCAAAAAACCCGCGAACGAGACGAAGCCCATCAATGCCGAAAAAAACAAAGGTTCGTTCGACAAGCCGAGCGCGTACCGGCGCATCGGATGATTCATGCCCGTCAGACAGGCCGCGCCAACCGGCAAGAGAAGATGTCGCCAGCGAAAGCCGGCGATTTCTCGCTCCGCTTTCCAGGAAACCAAGACTACGCCTGCGATGACCATGAAAGTCCCGCCGACGATCGGCGGCGTCGTGGTCTCGCCGAGAACGGCGATGGCGATCGTCGCGCTCACCAGCGGACTGATCGATTGCAGCGCGCTGCTGCGCGAAGCGCCGATCTTGAGCACCCCCGTATAGGCGAGCAATCGAACACCGAGCTGGAAAATTCCGACGATGCAGATCAAGCCGATGGCTATCGGGGCGGCCGCAGGGATTCCGCCTGTCAAAAATACCGCAGACCACAGCGCCACGTTTTGCACGAGTATCGAAACCAGCGTAACCGTCGTGGGAGTCGAATAGCGCAGCCCCAATCGCGACGAAACCAACGCGCCCGCATAGGACATCGAGCAGAACAGAGCGAGGAGTTGAGGGGACATTAAAACGCCGCGGTCGGTTTCGGGTTTCGCGTTACAAGTTTCGAGGTGAACCCGAGACTCGAAACACCAAACTCGAATCTAACCGGGCGTCTTCGGGACAGAGAAAGTCTTTAAACAGCCCTTCAAGATTTAGCCAGCGTCTGGCGAAACTTCTCGCGGTGTTCGATGCTGTAGAGCCGCGGAAAATTTTCCGGATAGGCCTCGCCCGGCTCGACTTTGAGCGTGACGAAAACCGGCCCCTCTTCTTTGAGAATTTCCGGGAGCTTCTGTTGCCAGTCGCCGAGGTCGGAGATTTCGTAGGTCTTTTTGTAGCCCGTGGTTTTGGCCAACTCCGCGAAACGGATTTGGCCCGAGCGCGGCGTTAAGACGGAACCGTTCGTTTCATAGCAGCCATTCTCACACAAGCAATGAACGTAATTTTTCGGCGCCTGATTAGCGATCGTAACCAGCGAACCCAGATTCATCAGCAAGCTGCCATCGCCGTCGAACACGACGACCTTTTTGTCGGGCCGCCCGAGCGCCAAACCCAAAGCATGCGACGAGCCCTGTCCCATGGCGCCGACGAAAGTATAGTTCAAATCGTTCGGCGCAAAATGCGTCAACTCCTGCGCCGCCATGTAGACTGCCACGACGATCTCGTCCTTACGCTGGCGCGCAAACGCTTTCAACATCTCATCTCGTTTCATCATGGCTAGCGCGGCTCCCTTCCGATCAGCATGGCGACTGGAGAACAATTTTTAAATGCTTTTTCGATCGCCGGCGCGATTTGCTGCGCGTCAGCGTCGCGCTCGATCAAATGATGCTCAATACCCATGACATCTAAAATCGGCTCGATAATCTTGACGCCGTATTTCTTCGATTGAGTCGGCGCGACATCGGCTTCTTTGCCGAGCAGACCGACGATCATGCACACCGGAAAATGCCCTTCCACGGCGACGCCGCGAATGGCATTGATGGAATCCAAGAACCCCGTGTACTGCATCATGAACACCGATTTGTGGCCCGCGGCGTAGAGCCCGCTACAAATCGACACGCCTTCATCTTCCTTGCACACCTGCACGACCTTGTACTCCGGATCGGCAAGCAACCCCTTGAGCAGATAGTGGCTGGTTACGCGGTCCGGCAACGCCACGACAAAGTGAATGCCGGCGCGCTTGAATTCTTTCTTAATCGACTCCGCAGTTAATGGATAGTCGGCCATGGTTCCTCCGGAATTGGAATCCGCATCAGGTTTCGCGTTGCTAGTTTCGCGTTCCCCTCCCAACCCGGAACCCGAAACACGAAACGTATTTACGCCACCTCTTGAACAAAATCCGCCAAGCGCTCGCCGATCATCATCGAAGTTAAATTCGTATTAGCCCGGCTGACGACAGGCATGATCGCCGCGTCGCCGACCCAGAGGTTCTGCATGCCGTGCACGCGTAGTCGCTGATCGACCACCGCCAGCGGATCGCTCGCCGGCCCCATCTTACACGTGCCGACGCCGTGGTGATAACTGTCGTAGGTTTTGCGCGCGAACTCGCCCCAGTCTTCGTCCGATCCAGGTTGGATCAGCGGGCCGTAGTATTCTTTCACCTCCGGCCGGTGCACCAACTCGTCTATGAATCGCATCGCCTCGACCATCGCTTTTAGGTCTTCCGGATGTTCCAGCATGCACGAGTCGATGCCGACCTGGTCATGCGGATCGCCGCTCTGGAGAAATACCCGGCCGCGATTGCGCTGTTCGAGCAAGTGCGCCGAGATCGGCATCATGCGCTTCAAACCGGTCACCTCCGTCGGCGGCCGCATGTTGATGTGGAAATTCGCCGCTTCGCTGATCGCGTTGTGGCGAATGATCAAACGAAAACGCGGCACCACCCAATCTTCTTTTGACTCCTTCGGTCCTTCGTAAGTCATGAAGACCACGGGATGATCCTGATAGTTTTCGCCGACGCCTTTGAGCTCATGCGCAAGCGCGATGTTATGTTTTTTTAATTGCTCAGCCTGGCCGATGCCGCTGAGCATGAGAATTTGCGGCGAGCCGTATACGCCGGAGGTCACGACAATCTGACCGCCGAGGACGGCGTGCAGGGCGCCGTCTTTTTCGTAATTTACTCCTTCACACTTCTTGCCGTTCAACTTCAATGTCTGAACCGTCGCTTGATCGATAATCGTCAGATTCTTGCGTTCGCGCGCGGCGTTTAAATACGCCACTACGGTGGACTGCCGTTTGCCGTCTTTAATATTGTAAGGCGACGCGCACACGCCATAAGGTTCCGGCACATTCAGATCGGGACATTTCGGCAAACCCATCGCGTAGGCCGCATCGATGAACGCCCGCGCCGGCGGCGACATCGGCATGTCGAGCGTATACTGACGCTTGACGTAAAGCGGCCCGTCTTTGCCGTGGATCGGACTGTCGGGAAAATCTTGATCCGATTCGATCTTCTTCATGAATGGCAGGCAGCGATCATAGGTCCAATCGGGATTGCCCGCCGCCACCCACTGGTCCAAATCGTACCGTTGCGGCCGCAGCACCGACATGACGTTCACCGACGACCCGCCGCCCATGATGCGGCCGGCGAGCGCGTAGTAAGTGCTGCCGTCGATATGGCGCTGGGTGCCGAACATCGACACAAAGTCGGATTCCAACAGCAAGCGCGTCTGCATCGATGAATTGGCCACCAGTTCCGGCAGCGGCCAGGGATCGGGACCGGCTTCGAGCAAGAGCACTTTACGATTGGCATCCTCCGAAAGACGGCTCGCCGCCACGCAACCCGCCGACCCACCGCCGACAATAACCACGTCATACTTATCCGCCATGAAAAACTCCTTGCTGCTCCTGTTAAATCGAAAATTGTAGAATGCGAGATTCTTCGCTGCGCTCAGAATGACATCTAAGGCCGTGCTACCCCATTTCTCCCCATGTCATCCTGAATCGAAGTGAAGGATCTGCTTTTGCTTTCGCTCTCTGCCAAGTCACCATCCCATACTAAACTTACGCCTGCTCGCCAAGCCCTTTGTGCAGCCGCTTGGTGAACTCTTGCAGGATCAAAGTCGCCGTCGCGCGCAGCACCATATCGCCGAGTATTCCCAAGCGACCTTTAATCTTTACATCCGCTCTATAATCCATCTCAGTCTTGGCATCCGAGACTCGGCGCAGATCGACGGTCATGTCCGCGTTGACCGTGCTCTTGGTCACCGTGTCCGTGCCCTCCGTCTGCACCACCATCTGCACCGGCGGCTTGCTCTCGACGATCGTCGAGCGAAAGTTAAACTTCCCCGAGATCGGCCCCACCGTCGCCGAGATACTACCGTCGAAAGTCTTATCGTCAATTTGCGTCACCGAATCGATACCAGGCAAGCAGGTGGAAAATTTATTGATATCGATCAAAAAGTCCCAAGCCTTCTCAACCGGAACGTCGAGATCGATTTTCCCGTCCAAAATCATCGCGCGCTGTCTCCTAAAATAATTTCACGCGCGATCTTATGTGACTAAGAAAGCGGTGACAAGAGCTGCACCGCCTTATCGACGAGGAGCGCAGTCAAAGTGCGGTTGCAAGCTCCTCACCGCTGCCACAGAAGTTGGCTAAAAACCGTAAGGCGATTGCCCTTGCTTTTTCGCTTTTCGCGGGACTATATCCAGATTCAGGTGCGGCTCGTTTTATCGGCGAAACACCGCTCTTGCTAGGCTAGCGGTCAGCCAGAATTGTGAAACTTGTCATGCAAAAGTTAGCGATGCGTGTTTTTGTATTGCTTGCGTTTGCCAACGTCTGGAGCGCGGCCGGTTGGGGTGCCACTCTGAGCGGCAGCGAAGATGATACGACTGCTTTTTACCAGGGCAAAACAGTTCGGATCGTCGTCGGTTTTCCGCCGGGCGGAGGATTCGACTCCTACTCACGAGTTTTGGGTCGGCACCTGGGCAAGCATATCCCCGGAAATCCAACCGTTATTGTCGATAACATGGCGGGCGCGGGTAGCATCGTCGCCGCCAACTATATTTCTAATGTCGGGCCGAAAGACGGAACTATTATTGGCAACGTCGCAGGCCCGATTATTTTAGAGCAGCTATTCGGCAATCCCGGTGTCCAATTCAATATGGCCAAATTTCGCTATCTAGCCGTTCCAGTGCCGGAAGTGTATTTGATGCTGGTTAACCGGCGATCCGGCATCACGAAACTAGAAGAGTTACTGGGAGCCAAGGCGCGACAGGCCACTTTTGGAGGCATTCCCAATAACACTATTGAGCACGCGCCCATGCTCATGCGCGACGTAGTCGGAGCCAACATCAAGGTCGTCTCGGGTTACAAAGGGACCGCGGATATTCGTCTGGCAATGGATAGCGGCGAAGTGGACGGATTCTTCAACACCTGGACCTCGGCCAAAATTGCCGTCCTAAACCTGATAAAAAATGGCGATTGGTTGATTTTAGCTCAGCTGGCGGACACGCCGTTACCCGATCTCCCGTTCAGTAACGTTCCTACGATTGGCGCGATCGCGAAGAACGAAGAACAGCGCGAGTTGCTGCGCTTAGGCGCGGCGGTTCCCAGTCAATTCGCCAAAATGTATCTGATGGCGCCGGGAGTCCCGCCCCAGCGCGCGGCGGCGCTGGAATCAGCCTTTATGAAAACGTTTGTCGATCGGGAGTTTTTGAAAGATGCGGAAAAAGGGAAGATTGAGATCGATCCGTTATCGGGCGGTAAAACAAGTTCACTGGTCTCCCAGCTTCTCGGCATGTCAGAAAATCTAAAGGCAAGATTAAAGAGCGTCCTTCATGGGCAAAAACGATAATGACCGATTCGGCGACTTGGTGAACCGTGTTGTAAGATAATAAGGCTCGACTCAGAAACCGATATATAAGCAACTTTCTACGAGATTGACGGTGTCAATGATTTGTCCACAATGCCAAACTCAGAACCGCGACCAAGCGCTTTTCTGCGAGGAGTGCGGCGCGCGGCTTGAGACGGCCTGCCCAAACTGCGGCGAGCCCAATCGACGGGGAGCAAAGTTTTGCGGCAACTGCGGGCAAACGATCGGCTCGCCAACTCCAAACCGCGAAATCCCGGCGCCAGCAACCGTTGCCGTCGAGACCCACGTTCCCAAACACCTTGCCGAGAAGATTCTCGCTACGCGCCACCTACTTGAAGGCGAGCGTAAGCATGTAACGGTCCTCTTCGCCGACATTCGCGGCTCGACGGCACTCATTGAGGGGCGCGACCCCGAAGAAGCGCAGAAGATTATCGATCCGGTATTGCACTTGATGATGAAATCCGTGCATCGCTATGAAGGCACGGTGAATCAAGTCCTGGGCGACGGCATCATGGCGCTGTTCGGCGCACCGCTGGCGCATGAAGATCACGCGCAACGCGCCTGTTATGCTGCTCTGGCGATGCAGGAAGAGTTGCAGCGCCATCGTCACAAACTCGGCCAGTCCGAAGACGCCGGTTTACAGATCGGCATCGGCATGAACACCGGCGACGTCGTGGTTCGATCCATCGACAACGATCTCAACGTCGAATATTCGGCGCTCGGCCACACGACCCATCTCGCGGCGAGAATGCAGGAGCTTGCAGGCGCCGGCGGCATCTTGATGACAAACTCGACCCTGCGCGAAGTCGAAGGCTTCGTCCAAGTAAACCCGCGCGGCGCCGTGCAAGCCAAGGGTATTTCGCGCCCAGTCGACGCCTTTGAGCTCGTGGGCGCGACCACAGCACGCACTCGCGTCCAGGCCGCCGGCGTGCGCGGCTTGACACCGCTTGTGGGGCGCGAGCCTGAGATCGCCATCTTCAATAAGCTCGTTGAACAAACCGTGGCCGGTCGCGGCCAGGTCCTGGCAATGGTGGGCGAAGCGGGCATGGGCAAGTCACGCCTGGTCCACGAGTTTACCCGCCACCGATTGGCGCCCGGCTGGCTCGTGCTCGAGGGAGCGTCGGTCTCCTACGGCAAAGCGACGCCGTATTTTCCTTTGATTGAAATGCTGCGCCGCTACTGCCAAATCGGCAGTGAGCAACCGGGCGATAGCGTCCCAGAACTGGTCGCGACGCATGTTTTCGAATTGGACAACACGCTGAGAGACACGATCGCGCCGGTTCTTTCCCTATTGGGCGCGTTGCCCGACGATAATCAGCTTGCCCTCGAACATCGGCAAAGCTGGTTGTCGCAACAGCCGGATATCATTTCAGCCATCCAACGATTTAACGCGCTGGAGCCGCAGCAGCGGCGGCGTCATACGCTGGATGCCGTCAAGCGGTTGCTTATCCGGGAGAGCCAACGGCAGCCGGTTTTGGTGGTGTTCGAGGACCTCCATTGGATCGATTATGAAACTCAGGCCTTTCTCGACGGCTTGATTGAGAGTCTGCCGCTGGCGCGACTTTTCCTCCTGGTCAATTATCGGCCCGGCTACAGTCATGCTTGGGGTGACAAGACCTATTACACGCAACTGCGCGTGGAGCCATTGCCGCAGTCGGGCGCGGAGGATCTCTTGCGCCATCTCCTGGGAAACAACAAGGATCTCACTCCACTGAAGAAAATGTTGCTAACGCGTACAGAAGGGAACCCTTTTTTCGCCGAAGAGGGCGTGCGGTCCTTGGTCGAGACGGGTTTTCTCGTGGGTGAAAGGGGAACCTACCGCCCTGGTCTACAAATCGATAGCATCCATATTCCAAGCACCGTGCAAAATGTCGTGGCCGACCGTATCGACCGCTTACCAGTCGAAGAAAAGCACCTGCTGCAGACCGCCGCGGTCATTGGCGTTGCCGTTCCCCAGCCTCTGCTACGCGCCGTTGCCGAGCTATCGGAAGACACGCTAAATCTCGCACTAGGCCACCTTCAGGCGGCGGAGTTCCTCTACGAGAGCAATCTCTTTCCCGAGCGGGAATTCACTTTCAAGCACGCCCTGATTAATGAGGTCGCCTATGGCGCACTGCTGCATGAGCGGCGGACCTGGCTCCACTCGAAAGTGATAGCGGCCTTAGAAAATATGGTGGGCGCTACGTCGCACGACCATCTGGAAAAACTTGCGCATCACGCCTTTCAAGGCGAGCTTTGGGATAAGGCGGTGAATTACTTGGAGCAAGCCGGGGGCAAGGCAGTCGCGCGCTCGGCCAACCGTGAGGCAGCTGATTTTTACTACAAATCGCTTGCCGCGTTACAACACCTGCCGCGGGACGGCGACGCGTTGCGGCGCGCCGTGGATGTTCGTTTGGAACTTCGTAACCCGCTTTTTCTGCTCGGCCAATTTGATGAACTTAATCGCAGCCTGCGAGAGGCCGAGGCGATCGCCCAGGGTATAGGCGACCATAAAAGACTGGGCCGGGTGCTCAATTTCTTGACTGGCTACTACGACCTCGTCGGCGAACATGGCCGCGCCATAGAATCCGGGGCCCGCGGCTTGCATTTTAACAAAGGCGATTTGGAGCTGAACACGGTCACCCACTACTATATGGGCCTAGCCTACCACCACATGGGGCAATATCGGCAATCGATCACGACATTGAACCAAGCGCTCTACGCGGTTAACGACGAACGTTACAAATACGAGCGCTTTGGCACGGCCAACGTCATTTCGGTGGTCTGTCGCAGCTGGTTAACTCAATGCTGCGCGCAACTGGGTGAGTTCAAAGACGGGATTCCCATCGCCGAGACCGGCATTCGAATCGCCGAAGAGAGCGAGCATGCCTACAGCCTCGCCTACGCGTACTGTAGCTTGGGATTTTTATTGCTCGTCAAGGGCGATCTCGAACAAGCGATCAGGGCATTGGAAAGAAGCCGAAATATCTGCGAGGCGAGTGAGATTCGGGTCCTGACGACTCACGTCGGATCGAATTTAGGCTACGCCTATGCTTTAGCAGGCCGCCTCGACGATGCTATACCGCTGATGGAAAAGGCCGAGGAGCAATCGGAGTTAATCGGCCGCAAAGCGGGATGGTCGCTGCGGCTCACGTGGCACGGCCAAACCTGCCTCCTAGCGGGGCAGATAGATGCGGCGCGTGAACATGGGCAGCACGCTTTGGCTCTCGCCGCCGACACGGGAGAACGCGGTTATCAAGCTTGGGCGCTAAAACTACTTGGCGACGTCGCTCAAGAGCAATCGCCGGATCTTGCCCAAGCCCGTTCCTATTACGATCAAAGCATGACGCTCGCAAACCAATTGGAAATGCGACCGCTCCAGGCTCACATCCACTTGAGTCTAGGACAATTGCATCGCCGTGAGAATCAGATCGACCATGCCAGAAATGAATTATCTCTGGCCCTCACCTCTTACCGCAGCTTGGAGATGCCCATCTGGATAGGCGCAGCGGAGCAAGAACTCAGCACATTCTATGTTAACCCCGCCTCTTGAGGCGGGCACAATTAAATGGGGTTTCCAAAGGGGGCGAGCATCCCCTTTGGTCAAGGTCGGGGTCAAATCCCCGCCCGCGAAGTGGCTTCGTTTAATGGTTCACTGACGGACGAGTCGAAGCGGGAGTTGCCATGGTTCTTGAGACGGACAAAAAATCTAGCTTCGTTTCGCGCGCTCCGTCTCGGCTTATGCCCGGCAATCCTTTCACCAAGTTTACCAGGAGCTACCTCGAGCAATCGATTGCCAGCCGGTTTGAACAAATAGTCGACTGTGACCCGTCGCGTATTGCGGTCAAGGTAGCCGACCACGCCGTAACCTACGGCAGATTGAATAAGATGGCTAATCGGATTGCCCATGCGCTGCGGTCAGGCAGTCGCGCCAGCAACGAACCGGTTGCCCTGTTGGCAAAGAATGATCTGGCGACGATAGCCGCCATCTTAGGAATTATCAAAGCGGGCAAAATTTATGTTCCTCTCGACAGCTCGTTTTCACCCGCTTGGGCAAAGTTCATTCTTCAAGATACCAACACCAAGATCGTGCTAACCGGAAGTGACGGGCTAGGCCTGGCAAAGTCATGGCTAACTTCGGCGCACATTGTAATTGACTTGGCATCCGTCGGTGCCGGTTGGAGCCAGGCAAATCCTGAAGACCGGGTATCGCCCGACGCTCTTGCACAAATTCTTTATACCTCGGGTACCACCGGCCAGCCGAAGGGAGTGATGGATAACCATCGCAATATGCTTCATTACGTCATGAGATTGGGGAACGCGTCGCATATTTCGCCACAGGATCGTATTACTCTAGTGCGTCCGCCCAGCAGCGCCGGTGCTTTGAGTAATCTCTACCTGGCCTTACTGAGCGGCTCGGCAATATTCCCGGTGGACCTTAAGCAAGTTGAATTGACGGCAATCGCTGCTTGGCTCCAGCGCGAGAAGATTACGATCTTCCATGCGGGCGCAACGGTGTTTCGTCATTTCGCCCAACAATTAACCGGTGCCGAACAATTTCCCGACTTACGCCTGATCCGGATAGGCAGCGGCCAGGTCTTCGGACAGGATGTGGAATTGTTTAAGCGCCATTTTCCCGACGCCTTATTGCTCCATGTTCTATCGAGCACTGAAACCAACACTTACCGAGTTCATTTTTTTAATAAAAACTCGCAGGTCCCGGGCGGCGCATTGCCGGTCGGTTACGAAGTCGAGGATATGGAAGTCTTGATTCTCGACGATTCGGGGAACCCGCTCGCAGTGAACGAGATCGGCGAGATTGCCGTTCGCAGCGCTTATATTTTCCCAGGGTATTGGAATAATTCGGCGTTGACCGATGCTGTGATTGTTGGTGATGCCGATGGCCACGGCCGGAGAATTTTCCGCACCGGGGATTTGGGACGGCTCCAGCCGGATGGTTGCCTCGAATATCTGGGGCGCAAAGATTTCCAACTGAAGATCCGCGGCCACAGAATTCAAGCCGAGGAAGTTGAATTGGCATTGCTACGGATCCCGGGAATAAGTCAGGCGGCGGTGGCAGCGCATAAAGATGCTGACGGCGATGACCGGCTGGTCGCCTATGTGACACCGGCCAACAAGGTGATACCCACCATAAGCCAAATGCGCGATGCGCTAAAACAATGGCTGCCGGATTACATGATGCCCAGTAAGTTCATAACCCTAGAGAGCTTGCCGCAAAATAGTAACGGTAAAGTCAATCGTCAAACATTACCCGCGCCAGAGCTAGATCGGCCCAAACTCGGCAACCGATTGAGCGCGCCAATCACCCCGATGGAATCGCTGCTCGCCAAAATTTGGTCCGAAGTCTTGGGTATCAACAGCGTCGGCATCCATGATAGTTTTTTCGATCTTGGCGGCGACTCAATAATCGCAATGAAAATCATTTCGGCTATGGGCCGAATCTTTACCTGGAATCTTACCTTGGCGGAGTTCTACGATGCTGGTACCGTGGCACAGGCGGCTCAACTTCTTGGGCAAAAGGCACCGAGCGCAGAACCGGCGGAAAAGTTGGCGGCTCTGTATTTGCAAGTCGATGGTATGTCTTCCGCTGAAGTCGAAACCATGCTAGCCGAAGAGCGTAACAAACGGCGGCGTGAAGAAAAGAATCACAGCTTCTAAAAAAGATTAGTGCCTTGAACCAACGAGATGAGCTTTTTGCCTACCTTTTAGAACGCGAGGGATTTGAGCGGCAGCCCAATAACACCATCCCGCGTAGGGATAATGATGACGCTCCGCCCCCTCTATCGTTTGCCCAAGAACGATTTTGGTTCTTGGATCAATTCGAGCACGCCCGGCCGGTATATAATGGGTGCAAAGTCGTGCGACTCGTCGGCGCACTAAGGGTAGAGGTTTTGCTGGAATGCCTTAATCTCATCGTGCGCCGTCACGAGGTCCTGCGCACCACCTATCCCGCCCCAGATGGCAGGCCAATCCAACGCATTGCGGACACGTGCTCTGTTGCCGATACCGAACTGCCAAGCGCAATCGAACTATTGATTCGCGATGAGTGGCGACAGCCAATCGATCTTTCGGCTGGACTGCCGATTCGCGCGCGGCTGACACGGATTGGCCATGACCAACATCTGCTGATTCTGACCTTGCATCAAATCGTTTTTGACAGTCAATCCGTGGCGATTTTTTTTCGCGAACTGTGGACCGCTTACGAGGCCAATCAGAACGGCCAAGAGCCGAAGTTAGCGGCATTGCCCGTGCAATATGCCGATTATGCAAGCTGGCAACGCCACCGCGTTTCAAGCCCAACCTTCCGCTCGCACCGTGAATATTGGCTGCAACGACTGAGCGGTATTTTGCCGGTTTTGAATTTACCCACCGACATGCCTCGACCGCCGGTGCAAGGGTTT
>JAERMN010000335.1 GCA_016844625.1 Deltaproteobacteria bacterium | reverse complement strand
TATGCGAAGACTCATAGCACCGACAAGTCGGTCCATTCACGGTGTTTTCCTCTCTTGACACAATGCTTCGCTGAGGCGTACCAGTGGAGCATAAGTTCAAAGGAGGTAAGCGCCATGGCAAATCAATTTGATGTCATCGATGCCGACGGGCATATCACCGAAACTGACGCGCAACTAAAAAAATACATGCCGGAAAAATATGTCAAACGCGTGTCGACGCTGACGCCAGGGGATAGCTGGGACCGCTCGCTTAGCGGCAAGCTTGGTAGCCGCGCCGGGGACGCCAAGAGCTGGCTCGAGGCGATGGATCGCGGCGGGGTTTCCACTGCGGTGCTTTATCCGACCAATGGCCTGAGCGTCGGCTGGATTCGCGAGCCGGATGTCGCGGTGCAGTACGCCCAGGCGTGGAATAGTTTCTGTTCGGAAGAGTTTCAGAAAATCAGTCCGCGGCTCAAATGCGTCGCCTTGGTGTCGTTTCAAGACGTGCCCGAAGCGGTGAAAGAACTGCGCCGGGCGGTGCAGGAATTGAAACTGGTCGGCTTGATGTTGCCTGGGGTCGGTTTGCGCATGCCGCTCGGCCATGAGAGTTATTGGCCGATCTATGAAGAGGCGGAAAAGCTCGACTGCATGGTCGGCGTCCACGCCACGGTGCGCGGGCCGCATTACTTCGCCGGCGATATGTTCGATCAGTTCATCGAAGTGCACACCTTGTCCCATGCCTTCGCGCAGATGATGCAAGCGTGCAGCATGATGTTTCGCGGCGTCTTCGACCGCTTTCCAAAATTGCGGGTCGCGTTCATGGAAGCGGGCTGTAGTTGGGCGCCCTATTGGTTTGGCCGCATGAGCGAAGAGTGGGAGATCCGCGGTGAAGTGGAAGCGCCGATGTGCAAGCGCAAGCCGATCGACTACCTAAAAGACGGCCGGATATTTTTCCACGCGGAGGATTATGAGCCGCAGATCGGCGCTGTGACTGAGGTGCTCGGCCATAAGGCGATCTACTATGCGTCGGATTTCCCCCACTGGGACACCGAGTTCCCCGAAAACATCGAACATCTGGGCCGGCGCAAAGATTTGAACGACGAAGCCAAGAAGTGGCTCTTCGCCGAGACCGCCAAGAAACTTTACAACTTGAAATGAGGTGACGGGTGGCGATCAGACGCAAAGTTTGCTTGACCGGTCCGGCTCGCATCACGGTTGCGGAAGACGCCTTGCGCAGCGCCGACTGCGAACTGGTGTTGGGAAAACCGCAAGACGACTTCCGCGACTTTCGCTATGAGCGCAAGGACTTGATCAAGCTCATCGGCGATTGCCCGGTGGTCTATCCCGCTGGGCGCGATATCATCAGCGCTGAGATTTTAGACTCCTGTCCGGATCTTCAAGCGGTGGTGAAGTCGAGCATCGGCATCGAAACCGTCGACGTCGAAGCTGCGACGGATCTGGGGATTCTCTGCTGCAACAGCCCGACGCCGGAAAACTATATGGGCGTGGCGGAAGCGACCATCGGGCTGATGGTGGCGTTGTTCAAACGGCTCAAGTTCAACGAAGCGTTCTTGCGCGTCAACGGCTGGAAGCCGCCGCGGAACCAGGGCTCGCTCGTACTTGGCAAAACCGTTGGCATCATCGGCGTCGGCCGGATCGGTCAAAACATCGCCAAGCGGCTCGGCGGCTGGGGCGTGAAGCTCCTTGGCCACGATCCCTACGTGAAACAGGAAACGGTTGCCGGGCTGGGCGTTAAAATGGTCGAGCTGGATGAATTGATGAAAGAGTCTGATGTCGTGACTTTGCACGTCGTGCTCACTCGGGAGACCCGCGGCATGATCGGCAAGCGCGAACTCCAGTTGATGAAGCCGACGGCGTTTATCATCAATACTTCGCGCGGACCGGCGATCAAAGAGGCCGATCTGGTGCTAGCCCTCAATGCAAACCTGATCGCCGGGGCGGCGCTCGATGTCTATTCCGAGGAGCCGCTGCCGATGGCAAATCCGCTGCGCCAAGTCGATCCCCATCGGCTGATTCTCACGCCCCATAGCATCGGCACCAATCCGGGCTCGATGGAGGCCGGGCAAAAATTGGCGGCGCAAAGCATTCTGGCGATTCTCGACGGCAAGATTCCCGACACGCTGGTGAATCCTTTGGCGATTCCGCGCTGGAAGGAACGGTTTGCCTCGTGAACGTTCTCACGAAGACGGCTGCAATCCGTCATTCCCGCGCGCGCGGGAATGACGACAAAGATAAAGTCATCCGCGAATCGACCATATCGGAATTCTACGGCTTGCAAGACATGGGATGCGCGATGATTCTAAGCATGGGCGCAGGTGGTAAGTATGGCTAACTGGGGTTGGATCTTACGCTGGCAAGTTTTACTGCTGCTTTTGGCGGAGCGGCGCGATGTTGCCGCTGTGGCTGGTCAGCGATGCCAAGCTCGATCAGAAGTATGGCGTCGCGGTGCAGAATATTTTTATTTCCGGCGCGGCGCGCATGAATCAAGCGATGGTCGCGGGCGACATCGATCTCGCCAGCATCGGTGGCGCGGTGGTGAATACGGTCTTGGCCGGCGGCGACTTAGTCGCCATCGCCGTGGGTGTGCCGACCTACGGATTCTCTTTTTACGCTCGGCCGGAAATAAAAGACATCGCCAGTTTGCAGGGTAAGGTCGTTGGCATCATGAGCAAGGGCGCTTCCTCCGAGCATGCCGTCATCTCTCTGCTCCAGCGTCACAACCTGCAGCCCGGCAAGGACGTGAAATTCATCTATCTCGGCGGCGTGCGCGAAGTATTGGCCGCCATCGAGCGCGGCATCGTGGCGGGCGGCGTGCTGTCGTCGCCGACGACGTTGGCGGCGCGCCGCTTGGGCCAGAAGGAATTGGTTAACATCGCCACTCTGGGTGTCCCCTATATTCACAGCGGCGTGGTGACTCGGCGCAGCTTCGCGCGCCAGCAGCCTGACCGTGTGAAAGCTTATCTGCGCGCCTATATTGCTGCAATCAAAGTCGCCAATGAAGACGCCGAGACGAGTAAAAAGGCGTTGAGCCGTTACTTAGTGACTCATGATGACGCGATTCTCGACGAGGCTTACCAAACCTTTCGCGGCATATTTCCGCGGATTCCTTACGTCACTGAAGAGCAGATCAAGTCGAGCTTGGCGTTGTCCGAAAATCCTAAGGCGGCAGGCGCAAATCCTAAAGACTTCTTTGACAACCGCTTCATTAAGGAGTTAGAAGATACGGGATTCATCAAGGAACTTTACGGCCAGCGCTAAAACGCTTGTGCGGTGAAAACGACCCATGGCTCAAGTCTTCGGCTAGGAGGAAAAAATAACTGTCATGATTCAACGCGTCGTCTTGTCGGTTCTAACAGTCATTCTTGTTTTTTCAGCATCGGCCCGGGCCGCCGAGAGATTTACCACGATTTATTCGGCTCGGGTCATGTCTCAGTCGCTACCCTGGATCGCTCAGGAAGCGGGACTATTCAAAAAATACAATTTCGATCATAACCTCGTCTTCGTCGCTTCCTCGGGCATTGTCACGGCCGCGCTATTGGGTGGCGACCCCGACATGACGATGACCGGCGGCGTGGGCAACATCTATGCCTACGTACGCGGTTCGACCGATGTAGTTTTTATCGGCAGCGTCAAAAACGTCATGACCCAAACGCTGATCGCCGGCGGCAATCTGAAACGCCCGGAAGATTTGCGCGGTAAGAAGATCGGTGTAAGCCGCATCGGCAGCAACTCGCACTATTTTACCATTCAAGCGCTGCGGCGCCACAATATGGAACCGGGGCGCGATTATAGTTTTCTCCAAACCGGCGGCGATCCCGAATCTTTCGCCGCTTTGTCCATCGGCGGGATCGACGCCGCGTGCCTGACTCCTCCGACAGACGCTCAAGCGATCGCGCGCGGTTATCACTATGTCATTTACGGCCCGGATCTGAAAATTCCTTACACGGCCACCGCGTTTGTGACGAAGCGTTCCACTATTGCCAAGCGGCCTCAAACCATGGGCAACTATATGCGCGCCATGGCCGAGGCGTCTAAGATCATGCACACTGACCGTGAATTCGTGTATAAGGTGCTTGGTAAGAATCTCAGAATCTCGGATCGTAGTATTCTAGATGCCGCTTACAACGCCGAGATTAAAGCATTGGAACCACGCTTTACGGTTAAGGATGAAGCGCTGCAGGCGATCCTCGAAGAGGTAGCACAGACCGACCAGCGCGCGAAGAAAGTCAAGCCGCAGGAGTTGGTAGATAATCGTTATTTAGATGACATGGAAAAGAGTGGATTTTTCGATCAACTATGGGCTAAAAGATAGGCTATAGGAGGGACTATGGAACAATCAATTATCTCGTCTGACTCACACGTGATCGAAGTGCCGGATCTGTGGGAGAAGGGCATGCCTGCGGCTCTTAGGGATCGTGCGCCAAAAGCTTTCTTTGACGAGAAGCGCGATGCTTGGATGTTTGGCTCACCCGAAGTTCAGATTCAAGCCGTCGGCGGCCTGTTCATGGCTGGTCAGCAGCCGGAGAATTTGGAAAAGTTTCGCAAGGCGGGCTTTGCCGTGGCGCGCCCAGGTGGCTGGGATCCGATCGAACGCCAAGGCGATATGATTACCGACGGCGTCGCCGCTGAAGTGCTCTATCCGAGCTTGGGACTCGGCTTGTACTGTGTCGAAGACGCGGCGTTGCAGGAGGGTCTGTTCAGAACTTACAACGACTGGATTATTGATTACTGCCAAAAAGTTCCGGATCGCTTGTTTGGCATTGCCCTGATCTCGATGTACAACGTCGACCACGCCATCGCCGAGATGGAACGCTGCAAGAAACAGGGCGTCGTCGGCACGATGATCTGGCAGGTGCCCCATCCGAGCTTGCCGTTCACGTCGGACCATTACGAACGATTCTGGGCGGCGTCGCAGGATCTCGACCTGCCGGTGCACCTGCATATTCTCACCGGCTTCGGCGACAGTATGCATCGCCAGAGCAGCCACGGCATGAAACGGTACCGTATCGGCATCGAGCAAACCCGTGAGATCGAAAACGCGCTGTTTGAAATGATTTATGGCGGTGTGCTGGAGCGCTATCCCCGGCTGAAAATCGTCTCGGTGGAAAACGAAATTGGTTGGATGCCCTTCTGGCTCGGTCAATGCGATAAAGGCTACAAACGCCATCGCCACTCGGAAAAAGTCCAGATGAGCAAATTGCCGAGCGAGTATTTCGCCGACCAGATTTACGCGACGTTCTTCAACGACCACGTCGGCGGAAAAATGTTCTCGTGGTGGGGCGTCGACAACTGTATGTGGTCCAACGATTATCCGCACCAGAATTCGACTTGGCCCAACTCGCGCGCGGTGATCGAGCGTGATATGGCTCACTTGTCGGCGGCGGACCGTGAGAAGTTGCTGAATACCAACGTGCGCAAACTATACAAGCTGAACGCGCCGGCGTCGTTGCCAAAGGCGGCGTGATCGTCGTTTAACTTAATGTTTTTGGTCATTGCCGGTTTCTTGTGAAGAAGAATTCACCACAGAGGCACAGAGTTCGCAGAGTTCGGAGAATTTCTTAGGCAAAAACTCTTTACTCTGCGCCCTCCGCGCCTCGGCGGGGCAAATTCCGAACCGTGCTTCACAGGAAAGCCTGAAGACCCATATTTATTTAGGAGCGTTTATGGAATTACGTGATGCGATCAAAGTTTTGGATTCGGACGCGCATGCGCGCGATCTCGACAACGATATTCGGCAGTATCTGCCTGAACCCTATCGCAGCCAGAAAGCGTCGTTTATTCCGAGCGAGCACTACGACCGCAATCTTGGCGGGACGTTGGGCCAGGGCGGCGCCAAGGTCGAAGAACGGCTGAAAGCGATGGATTTGCAGCAGATCGACACCGCGGTGATGTTTCCCACCAGCGGTCTGGGCGTCGGACGCGTGCGCGATGCGCAATTTCAAACTGCACTGTGCCGAGCCTACAATGATTTTATCTCCGATTACTGCAAAGCTTCGCCACGCCTGAAAGCGGTTGCTAATCTACCGGTGGCTAATCCTGCCGAGTGCGCCAAGGAACTCAATCGCGCGGTAACTAAACTGGGGCTGTGCGGCGGCATGCTAGTGGCCCAGGCGCACAGAAAAAATCTTGGCAATCCGGAATACTATCCTCTCTACGAAGAAGCACAACGGCTAAATACTCCGATCACGATTCACGCTTTTGGCGGCGACGAGCCGGGCAGCGAAGTGTTCGATCAGTTTATTTGTTTGCACACCACCGGTCATCCATTTCCAATTTTGCGCCAGCTTACTGGAATGGTTTTCGGCGGCATCCCGGAAATGTTTCCTAAATTGAAAATCGGTTACCTGGAAGTTGGCTGCGGCTGGCTGCCCTATTGGGCGGAGCGGATGGATGAGGAGTGGGAAAAGCGCGGCAAGGTCGAAGCACCGCTGTGTAAAAAGAAACCGAGCGAATACCTGTTTAGTGAAAACAGCTACTACGGTTGCGAGCCGGAAGAGAAGATGATCAGTTACGTCGTCGGCGAGATCGGCTCGAAGACCTTGATGTACGCTTCTGACTATCCGCACTGGGACATGAGCTGGCCGGAATCGGCGACGATCCTGTGGAATCGCAAGGATGTTTCGCTCGAAGCGAAGAAAGATATTCTGCTCAATAACGCGAAACGGTTTTATAACCTGTCGTAGCCATCAGTGAGCGGCGCCGAACGCGTTGTTGGCGCTTGGCCCGCGTCATCCTGAGCACAGCATCGCTTTCGGCTCATCGGAGTGATAACTACGGACGGGACGCAATCTCCGAAAATTAAATTCTGACATTGAGAGAAAGAGGAGTAGAAAATGATCCAAACCAAAGGACTGACCGGAGCACAAAGCATGCTGCGCGTGCTCGCGAAAATGGGCGTGGAGAAAATCTTTGCCTCGCCGGGCTCGGAATGGTCGCCG
>JAERMN010000334.1 GCA_016844625.1 Deltaproteobacteria bacterium | reverse complement strand
GTTTCACTTGCCGAGGGTGATGGGGTTTTGAGTGACCCCTTAGCGGTCACGGTTGAAGACGAATCGGCTGAACGGGAGCAACGGTTCGTAACTTTGGGCGCAAACATGTTCGGCTCCCTGAGGGTTGTGGTTTGGACTTCTCGGGATGACGATTTTCGGGTTATCTCGGTTCGAAAACCGACACCGAGAGAAAGAAGGACGTATGAAGAAGGAGTATAATTTCTCTAAGGGCAAGCGCGGTGTGGTGATTCCCCAGGTTGGCAAGACTCGCATCACAATTTATCTCGACGATGCAATTGTAAAGCGCTTCAAGGCTCAGTCCGAGAATACTGGCAAGGGGTATCAAACCCTCATCAACGACGCTTTGAAATTTTATCTCGGCCAGACCGAGAAGCGCCTGACGGCAGAGATCGTGCGCAAGATCGTGCGCGAGGAGCTCTCCAGCCAAAACTGAGAACAAACAGCACGCCCTTTGGCGCCGCCGTCGGTAGCCGCTCGGTCGACGCGGCTCGTCGTGGACAACAAACTGCAGCGATTCGCGGGCAAGGATAACCAAGAGTCGGACGCTAAAGGAGCGACGGTGAATTTCAGACACGCAGGAAAAATTTGCCTACTATTTCTCGTCGGTTCTGTCAGTGCGTCGTTACACGCTGCTGAAAAGCTGATCGCCGACTATGGCGGCCACGCCGGCTTTCAGAGCGCGACGTGGGTAGGGAAGGATTTACGGATCTTCGAGAAGCACGGGCTGGACGTCGAGATCATCATGATCACCGGCGCGGCCCGGTCGGTGGCGGCGCTGTTGGGCAATAGCACGCATTTCGCCACCGGTTCGGCGACCGGCCCATTGGCGGCGGCGGTCAGAGGCTCGGACATCAAAGTCATCGCGGCGTCTTATAACAAATTCCCCTACGCCTTCGTCGTGCGCCCCGACATTCGCAATCCCAATGACCTGCGCGGTAAGCGCGTCAACATTCTTAACTACGGCGGTTCCAACGATCTCGCCTTGCAACTCACGCTCAAAGAGTGGGGTTTGAAGCTCACCGATATTCAAGTCGTGATCGGCGGTGACGCGCCGACGCGGATGAGCTCGCTGATGGCGGGGCGCATGGATGCGACGTTTCTCTCGCCGCCGCATCTGACGATCGCGGTCAAGGCCGGCTATCGCGTGCTCGCCGACATGGGCGATATGAGCACCAACTTCACTCAGTCGTCGCTCTATGTGAAGGGCAGTTCGCTCAAGGAAAATCGCGACCGGACGAAGCGCTTCCTGCGCGCCTACGCCGAGTCGATTCACGTGATTAAAACCGACCGCGAGAGGACTATGAAGATATTCGCCAATCGGATGCGGGTCGACGATCCTGAAACGGTGAGATCAACTTACGATTACTTCGCGCCGCGTTTTTCCTTCCCGCCGCGGGTCAACATGAGCGGCGTGCGCGACACGATCAATTTCTACGCCGAACAAAACCCCGACTTCAAAAACCGCAAAGCCGAAGAGTTCGTCGATCACTCGTTGATGGATGAGTTGGACAAGGAGGGCTTCTTTAAGAAGCTGGGGTCGTAATGCTCTTCTCTTTTTTTGTAGCGACCCGGCGCCTGCCCTGAGCGGAGTCGAAGGGTGGTCGCCCGTCCGAGAGGGCAGACACACAGGTCTGCCCCTACGTTGACGCGTCGTTGAAGCCAAATTGAATCACTACCCGCCTCACTGCGCTTTGCGCGCGAAGCTCCAGTCGGCCACGTCGGCGATACCTACTTCCGGCGCGTTCTTTCGAGTCTCGCGCACCAGCTTGATCACGTTGCGCATCGCTTCGTCGGGGCCGATGCCGGTGCGGCTGAACAAGCCGATCATTTCCTTGTACATATTTTCGCGAGTATCCGCTTCCTTGATGCCCCACTGTTTGTCGATAATCGCCAGGATGTCAGCCTTGCGCGTGCGAATGTATTCGAGACTTTTGACTAGGGCGCGGATCATCTTGACGATCTCGTCGGGCTTCTCTTTCATCTTTTGCGTATGCACGGCCAAGCCGCCGACGGGCATGCTCATGATATCATTAAAGCCAAGCAGTTCGTTGAAGCCGCGTTTCTTGGCCTGGTGGTTGAACGGCGGCACCAACATGGCGGCGTGAATCGAGCCGCTTTCCAAAGATAGATAACGCGCTGAGCTGCCGCCGACTTGCAGGAAGGTCACGTCTTTCTCTGGATTCAGTCCGTATTTTCTTAATATCGCGATCGCTTCGCTGTGCGGTGTGCCGCCAAAGCTGCTGATGCCGAAGGTTTTACCGCGCAAATCCTCGACGCGTTTGATGTGTGGGCTGGTGACCAAGAAGTGATCGGCGCCGTCCATGACCGACATGACGATTTTTACCGGCGCGCCGGACATCGCCGCGCCGATGAAGTTCGAAAAAGTCCCGCCGTAATCGACGTGGCGGCTCAGCACGCCGTTGACGACCACTTGGTTCTGCATAATTACGATGAGCGCGTTTAGGCCCTCAGCTTTGAAGAAGCCTTTTTCCTCAGCGACCACGTAGGGAAGCGACGTGCTGCCGTTGCGGGTGGTGAGACCGAGGGTGATGCGCTCTTGGGCGAGTGAGAATTGGACTGATAGGACTGATAGGACTAATAGGACGAGTAAGAGATATCGCCAGCAGAGGACGCTACAGATCGTCTTGCTCGTTGCCAATGACATTAGGGTTCGACTCGAGGGCGGCTTGTGGCGCTATTACAGTCTCGGCATGATCTCTTTGGTAAAGAGATCGAGCGAGTTGATCACTTTGTCGTGGTGCAAGTTGCCAATGTGGAACATGCCCATGAAGTGGTCGGCGCCGACTTGCTGCATCTGGTTCTGAATCTGTTTGGCGACGCTGTCGGGGTTGCCGGCGATCAGATAGCCGGATTTGATCAAGCCATCGTAATCCATTTTAGAAAAGTCGAAGCGTTCGCGGTTCCCTTCGCGAAAATAGCTGAATGACCGCTCGCTCGTCAGGGCCGCCGTCAGCTGCTTGGCTACGGCGTCTTTGTTGATCGCTTCGTTGAAACCGCGATTGAAGACGGTGAAAAAATACGCCATCGCCGCCTCGATGTTTGCCCGCGCCTTTTGGTCTGTATCGTCAATGTAGATGTGACGGCAGAGAATGAACTGCTCCGGCTTGGCGTCCCATCCCTCTTCCTTCGCCTTGGTTCGATAGTAACTGAAGGTGTCCTCGATCTGGCCGGTGGTTTGATACACCTGGGCGCAGGGCAGATGGCGCTGGACGCACCATTCCACCGATTCCGCGCTGCGCGCGGCGATCCAGATCGGCGGATGAGGCTGTTGCACCGGTCTGGGCCAGATCGCGCAATCGTGCAGCTTAAAAAACTTGCCTTCGTGGCTCCACACGGGCTTGGTCCAAGCGGTCATGATGAGATCGTAGGCTTCTTCGAAACGGCCGCGGGATTCCTCTGGGTTGACACCGTACCAAATATATTCCGGCGGAATGCCGCGGACGAAACCGGCGATCAACCGGCCATTGCTGAGGCAGTCGATCATGGCGTACTCTTCAGCGACGCGGACCGGATGATTGCGCAGGGGCAGGATGTTGCCCAGGACGCCGATTTTGATTTTCGTGGTTTTCTGGCTCAATGCGGATGCGATCAAGTTTGGCGAGGGCATGGTGCCGTAGGCGCTGTAGTGGTGTTCGTTAAATACCACGCCGTCAAAACCGAGTTCCTCGCAGTAGGCCATTTCAGACAGATGCTCCGCATAATTCGCCACGCCCTTGGCCGGATCGAAATAGCTGCTCGGCACCGGTGTGCGCGGCGCATCGGTGGGCACATGGGGATAGGCGAGAAGGTCAAAGTTATAAAGCTTCACGGAATTTTTGCTCCTTAATCAAATTAATTCGCAAGCGGTGTTCAAACCCCGCTCGCGACCAAAGGGGATGCTCGCCCCCTTTGGAAACCCCATTCAATTGTGCCCGCTTCAAGAGGCGGGGGTTAATTAGAATCAAAACTTCGCGGATGCTAACACTCGACCGCGGTGCGGTCAAATCATCTCGATCGAACCGGACAGTTCAAAACGTTCAAACGGTTCAAGCCGTTCAAATCGTTTTCGGAAAGTCGCCGATTTGAGGACGCATCGGTTAACGCTTCGCTCGAATCTACTTGTAGTACCCTTCCTTGACCAGCTGATCGACGATGCTGGTGTCGATAAACGAGGCGGCGTTGGCGGTCGCCGCTTTCGGGGTATTCTTTTTTATCGCTTCGAGAGTGGTTTTGATGGTTTCGACCTGCGGCCGGTGGACTTTATCGGTCCAGCGTTTGTATTGGTTGTAAGCATATTCCGTTTCGTCGCGCGGGCGGCCGAGGAATTCGCTCAGGATGTCGAGGGTTTTTTCCTTTTGCTCGAAATAGAATTTCGATGCCTCCGCCGTCGCCCGCAAAAAGCGCACGACGTTGTCGCGATTGCTTTTGAGGTACGATACCGGAAGGATCTCGCCGTTTTGCTGCCACGGGATTCCCAAACCGGGCAGCGCGAGCAACATCTCATAGCCGCGCCGCTCGGCGATCAGATCGAAGGGCGGCGCGA
>JAERMN010000333.1 GCA_016844625.1 Deltaproteobacteria bacterium | reverse complement strand
GACCTCGCTCGGCTTTTCATTGCTGATGGGCTTGGTCGGCGGCTTCCTGCCCGCAGTGCGCGCCGCGCGCCTGGATATCATTCAGGCGCTTAGGGCGGTGTGATCACGGCTCGCCTTTTGTCATCGTTAGGTTTGAATCAACTGAGAAACGGTCCTTGGGTGTGAGAGGGAGTTCGTAGACGGCAAAGAGATATACCTGAAAATCGATTCGATAGAAGCTCATTGTATTCGTACGCTGAGGACTGTACGCAGCCATGATTTTGCTTCCGAATCATTAGAGTGATGCAGAACGAATTCTTGTCCCCTCGCGACAGTCCTCAATATCGTGTAACTTTTTGTTCGTGACCATCTGTCTCGATCGCCATGGTAAGACAGGTATTTTTTGGATCTTCCCGGATAAAACCATTTTGGAAGCTGCCATATACTTACTTTAGTTGAACCGGGCTGCGTCAGCTGCAATCTCGCATCGTAACAGGCAAACACTCCTGCGCCGCTTAAGTTTGGGCTCCCTAATCCAGTAAACTTATCCTTAGCTATGTAAACAGTGTTCGTTCGGCCAGAAATTCCGTTGAAGTGTGGATGATACATTGCCCAGGCAAGTTCGTTTTTGTCGCAGGAGTCCACTTTGATAATTCTGTCTATCTGAAGCCAACCCCAGATAACGTGTTTTGCATGCTCGTTAGCGTCGAATTTGAGCCGCCCGCCTTGCTCCACTACTTTGCGGAACAGGCCATAGAATAAAAAGATATCGTCCTGCTCTACATTTTGGTTTTCTAGATGGACTTGAGCGGCGCTCGCTTGTCCGAACAGCGGCCGCCATTCATTCTGTCTCGTAAGACTCAAGTGATTTAGATCTGGATCAAAATGAGCTCGACGTGTGGCACCAATCCGCCCTCCCGTTAAGTCAGACACGATTGGTCCTAGGCTGTTCCCGTTCCATCGTATGTCTTGGTAGCGAATTGGAGAATGTTTACCTGGGATTGGGAGAGACACCATCGTACCGTTTGGAAATATGGGGCTTGGTACTCCTCCAGCCGCGCTATCAAAACCTTTCCTGCTAAGGATAATCTTCATGACTGACGCAATTCGAATAATACATATGCCGCGAGTGCGCTAACTCGTTTTCCTAGCTTACCCAATTTCGTTAGCAAGCACGTCGCTTTTCCTTTGATGGGTTGTTCGGCTTGCCTTGTTTCCCGTAACCACATTTCGAAGAAAGATACTGACGCAG
The DNA here is from genome assembly GCA_016844625.1 of Deltaproteobacteria bacterium. Classification (GTDB taxonomy): domain Bacteria; phylum Desulfobacterota; class Binatia; order UBA9968; family UBA9968; genus DP-20. The sequence goes on along the minus strand of JAERMN010000333.1, from coordinate 3,335 downwards.
TTTAACAACGGCTTCCTCCGGTACCCGCTTGCAACCTCGGCCACGGATAAGAAATTGGCTCAGATTCCTTGGGACGTTGTTGGCCTTATCGCCAAAGTAGTAGAATTTTCTCGAAAAGAGCACGTTAGCCGCTCCTTTTTTCGTATTATCTAAGTACTTGCTTTTTACCGGATACTTCGCTTTAAACTCGGCTCGAGACAAGACTTGCTCCACTTCCATCGCGTAGATCAGCTTGTTTGGTTTCCCGGAGCCATTGCCGCCAACACCTATCACCCAACTACCCGGCTGCGCCCACGCCTCGATCGTAGTGGTCTTGCAGCCACATAGCGTGCAACTACCGCGATCCGGATTCGGTGCAAATCCTGTGTCGTGATCTATACGATACATGTAGTGCTTCAGCGTTGCCATCTAGGTGCCCTGTCATCGGGAATATGTTGGATTCAGTAGAGCCTTGTCAAGCATCTATGATGGATCATTTTGGCAGCGGAGCGATCGCGGCCTCAATCGACGCAAAAACTTATCGTCGAAGACTCAATGGTGACTTTAGAAAGAATATTTTGTTAAAAGTCTTTTAGCCCGTCTCAGAGGAGGGTTTTAAACGTGTCAGATCCATGGATAAACCGTCTCGTCGTATCTAGTCCTGTTGAGGAGCTTAAAACCTTTGCAAGAGCAGCCATTGGATTCGAATCATCAGAATTTGGAGGCTCCTCAAGTAAAGCGACAAAACTATCGCTTTCATTTATCGCCCTCTACAATCTGTGCCGGCAACGGCGAGAGAACGTGTATCACAGGTAGAAGAGGAGCCAGACGATCTAAACTCTGAACGACTGGTGTCGCGAAAGAACGGCAATGGAGAGAAAATCTACAGGTTCATGTTAAGTAGTTATGATCCTGCTTTACTTTTGATTTACGTTTCCAAACACTTTCCACGCCTATGTTTCATTTTAGGTTGTGTTGCACCAAACATCGATGAAGCGGCGAGCAAATTTATTACGAATGGCAAAGCGAGACGATACACGATGTCGAGTAAACGGCGTAGGGAAATTCGGGTGAATAAATACAACGAGTGGGGCGAGGACTGCCTAGATGCCGACATCGAAGCCGATTGGGTTATGCTCGATGCGGTTGTGGCGCGATGGAACACAAAGTTCACGACAGCCTTGAAAGCCGTAAAAACTCAAAAAAGTCGACTTTGAAGTCGGGCTGGATGTATATAGCATAGCAGGCGCTAAATTGTCTAAAACGAATGCGGTAGTAAGGGTTATCGTTCCCACCGCTTTATCAGCTCAGAAAATCTCGAATCTCCCACGTCTTGAAGATTTGCTGAATCTTCATTGGTATGAGGGTCCAGATAGGCCTCGCCTGGATACCCGCTAAAAGCATGCGGGAATACGGACTACGGGTTCACCATTACACGGCATCTGCGGAATTAGAGCATAAACCCCAAGTTCTTCACGGTAAAATTCGGTAGGTTGGGAAACACCCCGTTGAGATCGGCGCTTGGCACGCCGAGCCATGTGGCGAGCGTGGCGCCAACTTGCTCGATTGCCGTGGTCGGTATCCAGCGGCCACGGGCGTTGCTGCCGGAGTCCGTGTCGTCGTTGCCGCCAGCTGCGAGACTCGGATATACCGTGCCGTTCGGACCGGGGATGCCGTACAGATCGGCGCCTTTCACAGCGCCGCCGGCGACGATCACATGGCTGCCCCACGCGTGGTCGGAGCCGATGCCGCCATTGGCTTTTCCGGTGCGGCTAAAATCCGACATGGTAAAGCTCGTCACTTGATTATCTACGCCCATGGCGGCGGTCGCGTCGTGGAAAGCTTTCATCGCGCCACTCACTTGCGCGAGCAGACCGGCGTGCGTGCCCTGGGTTGCGTCGGCGCCGTTGACTTGACCGTTGTGGGTGTCGAAACCGCCGAGCGAGCAGAAAAAGACTTGTCGTTTGATGCCGAGGGCGTTGCGCAGGCTGATGAGCTTTGCCACCTGTTGCAGTTGGTTACCCAGGCCGGTGGCGGGAAAGGGCGGCACGGTCGGCTCGGTGACCGAGCGCAGCAACGCCGTGATCTGCACGGCTTTCTTGTCGATGCGGTTCGTCGCGCGAACTAAAGTGAAGCCGTCGTCAATGCCTTGCAAGTTGACCATTGCTTGGTAACGGGAATTATTTTCCGGCACATCGCCGAAGCCATCGAGACGCAGCGCGGTGCGAATCGTTGTCGGCGCGGGGTTTATAGCGAGGGGCGATTCCAAGACGCCAGTTTGAAAGATCGGCGTGCCAGCCACAGACACCTGAATCGGAAAGCCGCTGCTTGCGGCGTAGAGATCGGAGATGCTGTCGGCGGCGCGCCCCGCCCATCCAGTAGAGATGAACCCGTTGGCGACGGCAGTCTGCCACTCGGTCTGTTGGTCGGAGTGCGAAAACAAATTGAATGGCAGTGGCACGGCGTGGTTGATGTAGTTGGCGCGGCTCGTCGGCACGACTAGCGGCCCGACGTTACAGACGAGCGCCGCCTTGCCGGCATTCCAGAGTTCTTGGATGCCGAGCAGGCTTGGGTGAAGCCCAAACTTCGCGCCGCCATTTTGCGGCGTGATTTGCAGCAGGTTCGCTTGCGGGATGCCGAGCGTGGCCGGCGTCGGCCTGAGCGCGGCGTATTCGGCATAGTTGTCGTAGGGAATCAGCACATTGTTATTATCGCTGCCGCCGAACAGAAAAATGCACACCAGCGCCTTGTAGTCAGTGGCCTGGGCAAAGGCATTGCGCATACCGAAGCCTTCCATTGCCAGCGCCGCCGAGCCCATCGCGCCGAAACTTCGCAGCATGAATTCTCTTCTAGTCAGTGCCATGATCATTTCCTCCTAGAGTTAGCGCTGCACGTTGTACTGTCCGGACGTGGCGACCAGATAGATCGCGGTCTGCGCCCGCAGCAGTAGGTTAGTCGCCGGCACGGCGTTAACGGCGTTGACGATTTGGGTTTGCCCCTCCGGCGACATCGAGCAGGCGAGCAGAAAACAGTTAAGCTCTGCGACGAGATTGGCCGGATTGCTCGCCAACGGCGTCCATGGAGTTAGATCGATGCTCGTGCCGGTCGGACGATCAGGTAGGGCGGCCGGAATGTTACTGAAGACGAGACGGTTGACAAAGTTGGCGCGATTGAGCGCGGTGCGAGTGTTAAATATCCCGAAGGCCGGACCGAGTATGCCCGCTTCGCCGGGCACTTCGTAATCGGGCGGATAAAAACTAAACACCGACGGCGCGCGAAACACATCTTGACTCATCGCAGAGGCGCCGATCGGTGAGCCGCTGATCGTAAGGTTGGTCAAATTACCGTCGCTGGTG
>JAERMN010000332.1 GCA_016844625.1 Deltaproteobacteria bacterium | reverse complement strand
GCCCCCCCTCGGGACCGCTCGCTAAGGCCGCGCCGAGGGCTCGCTCATGACCACCGCGCCGCCACCTGCACCAACACCGCCCCGCCACAATTGCGCTTGCGGGCGCGCGGGCCAAGTCAAAAGGCGCTCGCTCGGAGGCCCGCTCGTCGGAGTGTCCACCGTATTGCGACGATTTCACAGCGCCCTCGGAACGCTCGCGCAGAATCCCGGTCAATGGCGGTGAGCCGTCGCCCTTGCGTTACGCTCCACTCTCCGAGCTTCATTTCTCTCCACTTCAGGGCCACGACTGCTTATTGATCTCCTACCCACCCAAAAGCGCGGCTGACAGTCTACGTTTCACTTCGCCAGACATCCGCGCGCCCGTTCGTCCACATGGACTCCCTCGGGCAATTCACGGACAGCACCGCAAAAAGCCATTGCGCTCCGCTCGTTAAAAACGCTTACTTGATTCATAATCAAATCGGTTTTTTTACGGCGATATATTTTTGAATGCCGAGACTGGAGAAGCGCAGCATCTTGTGGCCGAGCTTGCGGGTAAAGGGCAGTCGCTTGGCGTTCCGATAGAGCCAGATGTTCGACACGCATAAAATTTTCGCCGCTTCCTCAGCATCAAGAAGCCGGTCCTGTTGGTTTACTGCTTGCGCCAATGCTGCAAGCTCCTCGCGAACAATCCGACGAAGAAGTTCAGCCAGCGCGAGTTCCAGGGTAAAGATGTGCTCGCTCATTGTTTCACCATCCATCCGCCAAATGCGCCCTTGCCGTTGAAGGTCAAAGGCTGGTATGTTTTGGTTCTGTATTTGATCCGGGCAAGCTGTCCGAGATTTGTCCGAGAAGTGCCATTGTCTCGGTGTGGCAACGGACTCTGGATCGATGACTTGTAGATTTGGCTGATCGTTTATTTCAGTCGATGTTAGCCATTGAGAGGGGAGAGGGTGGGACCTCGAAATCAAGTTTACCCGGAAGGGTAACGGGGGTTCGAATCCCTCCCTCTCCGCCAAATTTTTCACTCTAGTTCGACAATCTATTCCGTGTTTCCGCTACCCTTAATTATGAGATTGGCAGCTGCGCTGAAAGAGTGAATTTGTTTTTGCCCGTGCGTGTCGCCGCAAGCGCGGCGGCGCGGTCTGTTGGCGATTGACGGAAGCCGAGTTAGATTGATCAGCACCGACGACTCATTGGGTTTGGGCGGATCAGAGCAGGGGGCAGTGCTTAGGTTTTCGGGTGTTGCGGTTTTGCTACCCCCGCTGCTTGCGGCGGGGTTCTTCATTCGCCGCCGGTCAAAAAACCTTTGATGGAAAAAGCACTTAGGGTGTTCTCGGAAAGCCGCTTGAGAAAACCGAGAACGCGTAAACTATTTTAACCGAGTGAGCGAAAATTTCACGGTGCAGAATTGCTGATTTCATGAAAGAACTTTCCATCGGAAAGCGTTGCTTTGTAGCAAAGTCGCCGCTGCTATGTTAATTTCGAGTCAGTCGTCGTCGATTTGTCGCTGCGGTGCTCGATAAGGAGAGGTGACCGAGCGGTTGAAGGTGCACGACTGGAAATCGTGTGTACGGTTAACCCCGTACCGAGGGTTCGAATCCCTCCCTCTCCGCCATAACTTTGACTTCGGTTGAGCGCTGCCTTTAGGCTGAGCTAGTGTGAGGGAAACGATCGTTGGATGATGACACCAGGATGTCGATTGCTGATAGTTAGGTCCCGTGCAAGGCGGCCCCGCGAACCCCGTCAGGTCCGGAAGGAAGCAGCGGTAACGGCACACCCCTGTGCCACGGGGAAACCTGGCTGTCAGCAATGGGCATCCTGGCCTCGCTCCGTGCGCGGCATCTCAGAATTTAGATCTTAAATTCTATATTAACCCCGCCACTTGAGGCGGGCACAAGATTATGGGGTTTCCAAAGGGGGCGAGCATCCCCTTTGCAATTAATTCAATTGGCGGCGGGGTTAAATCCCCGCCCGCGAAGTGTTTGTTTAATCGTCATCTGAGAATTGAAATTTGCGATTCCCGAAGGGATAAATGTCCTACCTAGTCGTCGCGCGTAAATGGCGGCCGCAGAGTTTCGAGGATATTGCCGGCCAGGAGCATATTACTCGCACGCTGCAGAACGCCATCCGTTCCGAACGCGTTGCCCACGCTTACTTGTTCACCGGTGTCCGCGGCGTGGGCAAAACCACTGCAGCACGGATCCTCGCCAAGGCGCTTAATTGTGAGCAGGGTCCAACTGCCACACCGTGCAATCATTGCAGCCATTGTAGCGAGATCACTCAAGGTAACTGCATCGATGTTCTTGAGATCGACGGCGCGTCCAATCGCGGTATCGACGAGATCCGCCAGATTATTGAGAATGTGCGTTATCAGCCGGCGAAGTGCCGCTACAAGATCTATATCATCGACGAAGTGCACCAAGTCACCAAGGACGCTTTTAACGCGTTGCTCAAAACCTTGGAAGAACCGCCGCCGTCGGTGAAGTTTATTCTGGCGACCACCGAGCCGCATCGTTTGCCGGAAACGATCCTGTCGCGTTGCCAACGTTACGACTTTCGCCGCATCAGTCTGAGAGAAATCGTCCAGCGCCTCGGCGCCATCGGCAAAAGCGAAGGGCTGAACATTACCGGCGGCGCATTGGTGCTGCTCGCCCGGGAAGCCGATGGCAGCATGCGCGACGCGCAGTCGTTGCTGGAGCAGGTGCTGGCTTGCGCCGAACCCGCCGATGGCAAGGCTGAGGGAACCGCCGTCGACGAAGCTTTTCTGCAAGAGATTCTCGGCCTGGCGCAGCGCCGGGTTCTTTATGAACTCTCCTCGGCGGTGCTGTCGGGCCAAGCCGCGAAATGCCTCGATCTCGTCGCCGAAGTGGTCAATCAGGGACGGGACCTCAACCGGCTGTCGCGCGATCTCGTCGAGCAATTTAGAAATCTTTTGGTGGCGCGGGTGGCCGCTCAGAAGATCGCGCCGGCGGGCGGTGGCGGCGCCACACTGCTGCTGGATTTGCCCGACCAAGAAATTGCCGATTTGATTCAGCAAGCCGGCTCGGTTTCCATCGAAACGCTGCTCGATTACTTCGACTTCATGGCCGCGGGGGATGAAGAGATCGCCCGCTCGGCGACGCCGCGGTTTGCCTTGGAAACGGTCTTGATCCGTTTAGCGACGTTACCGCAGACACTACCCGTGGCGGCATTGATCGAACGTCTAGAGCGCTTGGAAGGGAAAGCACCGGCTGCGGCGCGGCCTCAGGTCATGGCTGCGCGTATCAGTGAACCAGCCGCTCCACCTAAAATGGCGCCAGCGCCGATGACGTCCGCAGCGTCGCCGTCAGTTGCCACCGTGCCCTACGTCGCCGAGCCTCCAGGGCGCGCTCAGTCCGGCGATGTTTGGCCCAATTTTGTTACCTTTGTCGGTAAAGAGCAAAAGTTTCTCGCTTCCCATCTCGACGCCGCGACGGCGCAAAGTTTGCCTCCCGGACCGTTGAAAATCGCTGTCGCCGAACGCCATCATTTGGCCTTCCTGCAAGACAGCGATAATTTAGCGACGCTGAAGGATTTGGCCAAGAGATTTTTCGCCGCAGATGTCGCCGTGCAGGTTTCCGCGATGCTTGCCGAGACTTCGGCCACGTCGACAGATCGAGGCGCGAGCGGGTCGGCCAGTTCGGCGGCTGAGCGTAGTGAAATGGTCAAAGAGGCGTTACGGATTTTTGGCGGATCGGTGCGCACGGTGCGACGGGAGAATAACTAGCAATTCTAAATCGGTTTGATCAGCGGATCCGCCCAGGCGGCCAAGGAGGCCAAGGAGGCAATGATGGCAAGTATCGGTGGCATGGGTAATATTCTCAAGCAAGCCCAAGAGATGCAGGCGCGGATGGCCAAAATGCAGGAAGAGTTGGCGAGCAAAACCGTGCAGGGCTCGGCCGGCGGCGGCATGGTGCAAGTGACAGTGAACGGCCAATTCAATCTCACCGAGTTAAAAATCGAGGCGGCTGCTGTCAATGCCGATGAAAAAGACATGTTGGAAGATTTGATCTTGGCAGCGGTCAACGACGGTATGCGCAAGGCGCGCGAGATGGCATCGGCGGAAATGGCCAAGCTCACCGGCGGCCTAAAAATTCCCGGCTTGATGCCGTAATTCATTCCTTTCAGTTTCCCGTTTATTTAGTGCTAATTATGAAGTGTGAAGTTTTGCAATATGAAATCTGTAATTTGTAATGCCGAGCGCAGCGAGACTCTGCCATGATGATGTATCCGGCGCCGCTGGGCCGTTTGATCCAAGAGTTATCCAAGCTTCCCGGTATCGGCGAAAAATCCGCCGCGCGCTTGGCGTTTCACATGTTGAAGGGTAAGAAAGACGATGTTTTTCGCCTCTCCGAGTGTATCGGCAGATTGCGCCAGGAGATCGGTTTGTGTCAGCGCTGTTTTGGTTTTAGCGAAATGAAAGCGCAAGACGAAGACGGCGCGCTGTGCGACATGATCGCCGTGGAAAAGTCCCAAGAGTTTCGCGGCCTTTATCATGTTTTGCACGGCACGATATCGCCGCTGGACGGCATCGGACCGGACGCCTTGCGGATTAAAGAATTGCTCGAGCGTTTGCGCGATAGCACGATCAAAGAAGTGATTGTTGCGACCAACCCGACCATGGACGGCGAAGCAACCGCGCTCTATCTTTCCAAAGTGATCAAGCCGCTCGGCGTTTCGGTGACGCGCATCGCGCGCGGCCTGCCGATGGGCGGCGATCTAGAATATACTGATGTCGCGACTTTGGGAAAGGCTTTGGAAGGGCGCCGGGAAATTTAGCCGCGACTTCGCGGCACCTGATCGGCGGGTCGATTCACTAGCCAAAAAGCTTTCGCGCGAAATCGATCATTAACCAGCTCAACATCGCGATTGCTGCAGAAGCTGGGATAGTAAAAATCCACGCCCAGACAATTTTTCCCGCAACATTCCAACGCACCGAGCGCAGCCGACGCAAAGAGCCGACGCCGATGATGGCGCCGGTGATGGTGTGGGTCGTCGATACCGGAATGCCAAAATGAGCCGCGCCGAATAGCGTGAACGCTCCGGCGGCTTCTGCAGCGAAGCCGCCGATCGGTTGTAAACGCGTAATGCGCGATCCCATGGTGCGGACGATGCGCCAACCTCCCGATAGCGTGCCGAGGCCGATGGCCGCATGCGCCATTAAGACGATCCAAAAGGGAATCATGAGTTTGCCCACCTCATCGCTGACCAGATCGCGATACTCCGGGACAATGAACAGCGCCCCGGCGATGATGCCCATGGTTTTCTGCGCGTCGTTGGTGCCATGGCCGAGACTATAAGCCGCCGCCGAGATCAGCTGGCCGCGTCTGAAGATATGGTCGACGTTCGCCGGGATGGCGCGCTTGAATATGTTGAGGATCGCCACCAAATTTAGCATGCCTATACCCATGCCGAGGAGCGGCGCGAGGACAATAAAGATTAGCGTCATGATCCAACCGCCCGGTATGATGATACCGAGTCCAGCCTTGGCGATGCCGGCGCCGGCGTAGCCGCCGATCAAAGCGTGTGACGAGCTGGTCGGTAACCCGACGTACCAAGTGATCAGATCCCAAACGATGGCGCCGATGAGTGCGGCGAGAATGACGAAGGAGTCGACTTGTTTGACGTCGAGCAGGCCGCTGCCGATGGTCTTGGCCACCGCGGTGCCGAAGGTGAAAGCCGCGATGAAGTTCCAGAAGGCGGCCCAGGCGACGCCTTGAAGCGGTGTCAATACTCGCGTCGAGACCACCGTGGCGATGGAATTGGCCGCGTCGTGAAAGCCGTTGACGTAGTCGAAGGCGAGCGCGACGACGATGATAAAAATCGTCAGGAGCAGAACCGGATCAGCCATTTTTGATGACCACCCGTTGCAGCACGTCGGCGACGTCTTCCATCCGGTCGGTAGTTTCTTCGAGCATTTCGTAGATTTCTTTCCACCGAATCAAGTTGAATAGGTCGTCTTTGTGACTGACGATATCCACCAGCGCTTCACGTAAAACCCGGTCGCCGTTATTCTCGATGGTATTGATCTCCTTGATATGCTCCGCGACCAGACGGAAGTTTTTCTTTTCGCGCAGATTGTGCATGGCTTCGTGGAGTTCGGTGGCGCCGCTGCGGATCAATTGCCCCAACTGCCGGGCTCGTTCCGTCGGCGCTTCGATGCGAAAGATCACCATGCGCACGGCCGCGGCTTCGATTGCGTCCATGGTGTCGTCCAGGGCAGAGATCAACCGTTCGATGTCTTCGCTGTCCAAGGGAATGATCAGCGTGTGCATTAGCAAATGCATGACCTCATGGACGATGAAGTCGCCGCGGTGTTCCAGTTCGGTGATGTGGGCGACTTTCCTCTCCACATGTTCATAATTATCTAACAGATCTTGCAAGGCATCGGCCGCTTCGACCAGGTTGGCGGTGGCCTTCTCAAACCAGTCGTAGAATTTTGTTTCAGCCGGCAGAAATTGAAATTTCGCCATGATCGCTCCAGAAAATTTCTTCGGTTATTTGGAAACTAGAATCAGGGAAATCGAGACGCGATGATACTTAGCACGCGCTCAGCCGAGGTTCAACTGAATGGGACGTTTCGGATCAAGCGAGCAACGCTTGGACGCGCCGGCGAATCTCATCGCGCACTCGGCGGAACAGCGGCAAGACTTCTTCATCGCTGCCCAGCGCCGCAGCGGGGTCAGGCAGCGGCCAGTGGCTGCGCTTTACGCGAGCATTCAAGGTCGGACAGCGTTCATCGGCATCGCCGCACAGCGTAATGATTTGGTTGATGCTGTTCAGCGGCACGCTTGCGAGGCCTTTTGACGATTGCCTTGAAATGTCGACGCCGGCTTCTTGCATGACCCGGACGGCGAGCGGATGGACAGCTTTCGGTTCGGTGCCGGCGCTGAAAAATCGATAACTGCCATTGCCGAGCTGCCGGGCGAATCCTTCGGCCATCTGGCTGCGGCAAGAGTTGCCAGTGCATAAGAATAAGATCGTCTGCGCTGTTTGCATCGATTCAGCAATTGGCAGACGAACGCGCACGGTGGTCCCTTGATGCACGACACTTTCGATCTGGAGTTCACCTGCGTGGGCCTGGACGATATGCTTGACGATGGCGAGGCCGAGTCCGGTGCCGCCGAGATCGCGCGAGCGCGCTTTGTCGACGCGGTAGAAACGCTCGGTTAAATGGGGCAAATCTTTTTCGGGTATGCCGGCGCCGGTGTCGGCCACGGCGATCTCCACCTGATGGGGCTCGCCAGTGCCATTACCGGCCTCGGCCGCGCTGAGCGAAACCGCGCCGCCTGCGGGCGTGTATTTGATCGCGTTGTCGACCAGATTGATAAACAGCTGTTGCAAGCGATCGGCGTCGCCGAGAATTGCCGGCAGGCGTTCGTCGATGCTTTGGCTTAGTTTCACGTTCTGCTTCGCTGCCTGGTCCCAAAACACTTCCAAGACTCGCCGGATCAATTGTTGCGGTTCAAGCGGTTTTAACGATAGCTGAATCTTGCCGGCTTCGAGATCGGACAAAGTAAGAAGATCTTCGGTCAACCGGCTCAGTCGCTCGGCATGGCGTTCGATAATTTCGAGGAACTGCCGGCGATCCTCGGCGTCGGCTGGCGGCGTGTGCAGCAGCGTCTCGACATAACCGCGGATCGCGGTTAGCGGCGTGCGCAACTCGTGCGAGACATTGGCGACGAAATCCGCGCGCATGTTTTCCAATTTCTTTATGTCGGTGATGTCGTGGAAAACCATGATCGATCCGAGCGCCATGCCGAGTGAATTTCTCAATGGCACGGCGTTGAAGCGAAACCAGCGCGCGTCGTCAATCTCGACTTCCTTGGAATAGGACGCGCTGGTGAAATCGAGCTTGAGCACATCTTGCACGATGGTACGAATCTCCGGATGGCGTGACAGCTCGAGCATCGAGGCGCCGTGCAGCTCTCGGCCCGCCGGCGCGTTGAACATCGTCTTGGCTTCCACGACATTGCCTTTGGCGTCGAGCACCAGCACGCCTTCGATCATGCAGCGCAGGATCGATTCGGTTTTTTCCTTTTCGCCGGTGATGTGCTCGATGTTGGCGCGGATTTTCAGGCTCATCTCATTCAAATGCCGTTCGAGCAACGCGATCTCGTCGCCGCCACTATGGGAAAAGAAGTTTTTTGGAAAGGCGCCGCTGGCGACTTGTCCCGAGAAGCGCGCCAACCGGCGCACGCGCCGGCTCAAGTAGCGCGAAAAGACCCAGGCCAAAAGTAGGCCGGTCGCCGATGCGACGATCAAGCCGGTGAGCAATGACTGGCGCAACGAGCGGATGACGGTTTCGACCTCTTTGAGCGGCGTGGCGACGCGCACGATGCGTTCCTGTCCGGCGCCGGCTTGGTGCAAGGCGCGATAGAGCAGGTCATAGCCAACGGTCGTGCTGAAACGGATCGCCGTGCCGGAGCCGCCTCGCTGCGCTTCGATCACCTCGGGTCGCGCCGCGTGATTATCCATTCTCGCTGACGGTTCGGATGAATCGCCTAGGACGCGGCCATCCATGGCGATCACCGTGATGCGCGAGCCCAAGTCGCGCGCCAACTGCCGGCAAAGGGTGTCCAAGGGCAGCCCTTCGACATCGAAGGGGAGCACGCGGCCGAGCAGGTGGGCTTCCTGGTCCATGCGCGCGCTCAGGGTGGCGATGTGAAATTCGCGGACCTGTTCGTTCGAGTAAAAATAGAAGCCGGCGAACAGCAACGCGATGACGACGAAGTAGGAAAGAAAAACCTTGGCGACGAGGCTATGGTTCCAGAGCCTTTTCATCAAACTTGTAGCCGACCCCGCGCAGGGTGAGAATCCACAGGGGCTTACTATCGTCTTTTTCGATCGCTTTGCGCAAGCGGCGGATATGGACGTCGACGGTGCGCGGTGTGACAAAGGTATCGCCGCCCCAGACGCGGTCGAGCAATTGGTCGCGATTCAAGACACGGTTGGGGTTCTGGACCAAAAATTTTAGCAGCTCGAATTCTTTGAGCGTT
>JAERMN010000331.1 GCA_016844625.1 Deltaproteobacteria bacterium | reverse complement strand
TGTCAATCTGCTGATCGGCAAACTGCTGCGGCCGTCCAATCCGCAAGCGCGCAAGCTGTCGACCTACGAGTGCGGTGAGCCGTCCAGCGGCAGCGCCTGGGTGAATTTCAATATTCGTTTCTATCTGGTTGCCCTGATTTTTATCATCTTTGAAGTTGAAATCGCCTTTATCTTTCCCGTGGCCACGGTTTTTCGCCGTTGGGTTGAGGGCGGTGTCGGTGTTTTTGCGTTGATTGAAGTGCTTGTTTTTGTCGGGATTCTTTTTCTCGGTTTGATCTATGCGTGGACCAAGGGCGACTTGGATTGGGTGAAGAAGGTCAGAGCGTGACGCGGGAACGTTTGGGAGAGTTGCCATGAAGCCGCTTATCAATTCGCTACCGGAAACAGTCTTCACCACCAAGATCGACGACCTGCTCAACTGGGGGCGGGCGTCGTCACAGTGGTACATGCTGTTCGGCCTGGCTTGCTGCGCCATCGAGCTCATGCAAACCGGTGGGCCGCGCGCCGATCTGGACCGCTTTGGCGCCGTGCCGCGAGCGACGCCGCGGCAGTCCGATCTGATGATTGTCGCCGGCACGTTGACTTACAAGATGGCCAAACGGACCAAGCTGCTCTACGACCAAATGCCTGACCCCAAGTATGTTATCTCCATGGGTAGTTGTGCGAACTGCGGTGGCTTGTTTCAGCTCGCCTATTCAGTTTGTAAGGGCGTCGACAAAATCGTCCCCGTCGATGTCTACGTTCCCGGCTGCCCGCCGCGGCCCGAGGCGCTGACCGAAGGGTTGCTCAGAATCCAAGACAAGATGATGCGTGAGCGCTGGCTGGTAAAACCGCGCGCGGCGAGTTCGGCGGAAGCTTAAGTTATCGGTTGTTTGGGGTTTAACGTAAGGATGTTTTCACCACGAAGGCACGAAGGACACGAAGGGTTCGGAAAATTAAAATTTCGAACTTCGTGCTCTTCGTGCCTTCGTGGTGAACAAAAAAATCGCAGATAGCACATTGGCCACGTAATAGCCTGAAGAAATATTTACGAAGATGGATGCCCAGGAAATTTACAGCTCGCTGGAAAAACTTTTTCCTGGCAAGGTCGGCAACTTCAAAGGCGAGGCGATGGAGCCTTGTTTGAACGTCGACGGCGCGGCGATTATCGAAATCTGCCGCTTCCTGCGCAATTCACCTGGCTATCGTTTCGAAGTGCTGTCGGACTTAACCGCGCTCGATTGGCCCAAGGAAGAAAATATCCAAGTCGTTTACCACCTGTTTTCTTATGCGCAAAATCATCAGATCGTTGTCAAAGTCGATTTGCCGCGGGACAATCCGAAGGTCGCCAGCGTCGAGGAAATCTGGAAGGTGGCGAACTGGTTCGAGCGCGAAGTTTACGATTTATTCGGCGTGATTTTCGAGGGACATACGGATTTGCGCCGGATCATGTTGCCGGAAGATTGGGTGGGCTTTCCACTGCGCAAAGACTACGTCGAGCAGGAAGAGTACGACGGCATCAGCACCCAGCGCGCGCCGCTGGTAGAAAAATTGTTGCGATAAGGCCTATTGATGAGCGAAACCGCTTCAACCGAAACCGGCTTCTTTTCCGAAGAGATGACCATCAGCGTCGGGCCGCAACATCCGTCGACCCACGGCGTGTTGCGCTTCGTCGTTAAGACCGACGGCGAAGTGATCAGCGAAGCGATCCCGGACGTCGGTTATCTGCACCGCTCGATCGAAAAAATTGGCGAGAAGGTCACCTATCACGGTTACGTACCCTACACCGACCGGGCCGATTATCTCGCCGCCATGTTCGCCAACCAGGCGTTCTGCATGGCTGCGGAAAAATTGGCCGGTACGGAAGTCTCGCGGCGCGGCGAGTTTTGCCGCGTGATCGCTTGCGAGCTCAATCGCCTGGCTAGCCATCTGATTTCCGTCGGTACTTTTGGCCAGGACATCGGCGCGATGACGCCATTCGTCCACGCCCTGCGCGAGCGCGAGTCGATCAATAATTTGATGGAAGAAATCTGCGGCGCGCGGCTGACTTATAATTACATTCGCATCGGCGGGGTCGGCTACGACATCCTGCCCGAGACTTTGACCAAGATCGCCGAGTTCTTGGATCATTTCGGACCGATCGTCGAAGAGTTTAACCGTTTGCTCTCCGGCAACAAGATTTTCATCGAACGTTTGGCCGGCATCGCCGTCGTCAGCAAGGAAGATGCGCTGTCGTATAATTTAGTCGGGCCCAACCTGCGCGGTTCGGGTATCAAATGGGATATTCGGCGCGATATTCCGTATTCCGTCTATCCTGAATTAGATTTCGAGGTGCCCGTCGGCACGGCACAAGTCGGCTCGTTGGGAGACAGCTACGATCGTTTCTGGGTGCGCATCCGCGAGATGCAAGAGAGCGAAAAAATTCTCCGTCAGTGTCTCAAGATGTTGCCCAAAGGGCCGGCCATTGCTAAAGTGCCGAAAAAATTCAAACCGCCGGTGGGCGAGTGTTACGCGAGAGTCGAGGCGCCGCGCGGCGATATGGGTTTTTACGTGGTCAGCGACGGCAGCGAATATCCTTACCGCGTGCGCATCCGCACCGGCTCGTTTACCGCGATGAGTATCATCGACAAGCTCAGCAAAGGCATTATGTTGGCTGATCTTATCGCTTTGATCGGCAGTCTCGACGTCGACGCGCCGGAGATCGACCGTTAATTGGTTTCACGAGTCAATCATGCAAGCTTTTCTTGACCAACTGATGAAAGACGGCGCCTTTGCCGGCGTGCCGAGAGAAGTTGTTTACGCCATCGCCATGGTCGTCACCGCGGTGGTCGTGCTTTCCGCCTTCGTCGCGCCGCTTGCCGGCGTGACCAGTTGGCTCGAACGGCGCGTCTGGGCGCGCATGCAGTCGCGGGTCGGGCCGAACCGGGTCGGACCGCAGGGGATTCTTCAGTGGCTCGCCGACGGCATCAAGAACATCATGAAGGAAGATATCATTCCGACGGCGGCGGATCAGAGGCTTTTTCCGCTGGCGCCCTATGTCGTCTTCATGGGTTTTCTTTGTTCTTTCGTAGTGATTCCTTTCGGCGCCAACTTGATCGTCGCCGATCTCAATATCGGTATTCTCTATCTACTTGCGGTTACTTCGCTGGTCGTCGTCGGCATTCTGATGGCCGGCTGGTCGTCGAACAACAAATGGTCGCTGCTCGGCGGCATGCGCTCGGCGGCGCAGATCGTCAGCTACGAGATCCCGGCAGGCTTGGCGCTACTGACGGTGATTTTCCTCGCCGGCACGATGAGCATGCAGGGCATTATCAAAGCCCAGGGCTGGGGACCGTGGGATTGGTTTATGTTCCACAATCCATTTACTTTCTGCGCGTTCTTTCTTTTTTTCACCGCGGCGCTGGCGGAAGGCAACCGCACGCCCTTCGACATCCCCGAAGCGGAGTCCGAATTGGTCGCCGGTTACGTTACCGAATACAGCGGTATGCGTTTTCTGTTTTTCTTCTTCGCCGAGTGGGGCAATCTTTACGTCATCGGCGCGGTAGCGACGACGCTGTTCATGGGCGGCTGGCAAGTGCCGCCGGTAACCGACAATCCGGTGCTGTTGGGCATCCTCCAGTTCGCGACATTTTTCCTGAAAGCCTATTTCTGGGTGTTCGTCGCCATGTGGGTGCGCGCGACGTTGCCGCGCGTGAGAGTCGATCAGCTGATGACGCTGTGTTGGAAGTACATGGTGCCGCTGTCATTCATCTGTATGTTAGGCACCATCGGATTCATGTTTATGGATGAGAATAGCCGGCGCATCTTCGGCGCGCTGACTCTCGGTTTCGCCATCGCGACCATTATAAATTTTTTCCGCCGGGTCGGTTTTCAGATTCGCCAAGCGAAACCCGAGCTCTATTTCAAACCGCATATTTAGTCGCTGAGGACCTATGAACGTTGCGAGCTATATAAAGGATATTAGGGACACGGTTACGTCGACCTTCGAAGGGATGTCGATCACGTTCTCTCATCTGATGCGCCGGCCGATGACGATCCAGTATCCGGACAAGATTCCGGTGCCGATCCAGGAAACCTTGCCGCTCCGTTATCGTGGGATTCTCGAAGTCGACATGGATATCTGCACCGGCTGCCTGGCTTGTGAGAGAGACTGCCCGATTACCTGCATCACCATCGGCATCGATATGAACAAGGAGACCAAGCAGCGTTACTTTACCCACTTCGATATCGATATCTGCAAATGCATGTACTGCGGGCTCTGTCCCGAGTCTTGCCCGACCGGCGCGATCCGTCATTCCTCGGAATTCGAAGGGGCGAGCTACAATCCCGCCGGGCTGGTGCGCCACTTCGTGCCGCAGGCGCAGAATCTGTACAAGCCAAAGAAGGGCGGCGAGACCGAGCCTAAGTTGGTCGCCAAGGTCGATATCGGTCAGGCGTACATGGATGAGTTCGCCACGCCGGACGGAGGGGCGGCAGAGGAGAAATAGGCATACCTGATGAGGGGCGACCGGCGCTTGAATAGCCACCGCCTCTTGATCCGTTTCGGATCTTCCGGTAATTGATCGAAAAGTTTTCTTCTTCCACGATCCCACA
>JAERMN010000330.1 GCA_016844625.1 Deltaproteobacteria bacterium | reverse complement strand
TTTGGATAGCAATGCAATACAAGGGTCACATAGAGAGAAGATTCGGATTGGGAGAATTAGCCGCAAAGAACGCAAAGTACGCAAAGAAAAGCAAACGATACCGAACTTGGCGTCCTGGCGCGAGTCAATCGCCGTGGTTGCCTTTTTCACTTTGAGGCATGGCCGCATAATGCGCATACGTTGGGAGGTCATCGCTGTTCTCGCTTTGAGCGGGTACCTCGTTTGGCTGGCAACGGGCGCGCGCTGGCCGACCTGGTTGGGCGGTGAACGCGAAATCACCGTGAGCGTCGTGCGCGTCAGCAAGCGCGCCACGCCGGGCACGCTGCGCATTAGCGGCTTGTTGCTGCCGGCGGGAGAGACGGAGGTTGTCTCCCTTTTAGCCGGTCGTGTTAGCGAATTGCGCTACCAAGTCGGCCAACGCGTCGCTGCGGGAGCGGTGCTTGCGACCCTTGTGGCGCATGACGTCGCGCAGCGCCAAATTGAGCTCGAAAACTCGCTGGTCGCCGCGCGAAAAGAGTTGCAAGATAAAGAGCAGAGCCTTGCCGCTGCGGATAAAATCGCGGCTCGCACGCGTGAGCTATTCAAACAAGACCTGATTGCGCGGATCGAGCTGGAACAAGTCGAAACAGCCTGGCAAACCACTCGGGCGCAAGCCGATCTCGCTCAGGCTCAGTTCTCCCAACTAGAGTCGATGTTGTCGCAGGCGCGGAAAATTCAAAATTTGGCGCGGATCACCGCACCGATCGCCGGCGTGATTAGCCGGCGCTGGGTCGAGCCGGGAGCGATGGTTGAAAAATCCGGTACGATTTTTTCCATTGCCAACGTGGGCGCGCTCAAGTTTAGCGGCCGGATGACCGGCGAATTCCCCGGCGGCGTGCGCCCGGGGCTGGGCGCGGAAATCTCTAGTACTGTGGTTCCGAGTGTAAAGCTCGAAGGAAAGCTAACTCGTGTCGAACTACGCGCGGAGAACGGCGAAGCAAATTCTCAGTTCGAGATTCAAATCAAAGATAGTGCGCCCAAGTTTCGCTCGGGAATGACGGCCGATGCGTTGATAACACTGGAGCGAGAAGAAACGATTTTACTGGTGCCGCGCGCCGCGCTCGTTGAGAACGGCGGCAAGCATTATCTATTCAAGCTTGAAGGTGGCCGCGCGGTCCGCCAGGAAGTTAAGCTAGGCGCGGCCAAAGATGATGAGATTGCGATCGACCAGGGAGTGGAAGAAAGCGATTTAGTGATCCTCGATAAAGTACCTGGACTAAAGCAGGGAAGCCGCGTTCGCGCCCCGGCTGCCATTGACGCGTCAAAGCGATAAGACTTAATCTGTCCGCAGCTCGCGTGGCGGCGCTGCTTAGAGCGATTCTACGACTACCAGCGAAACGGATTGAGCACCTTGCCGACGTTCTCCATGTCCTGACGCATCTGATCGAACACTCCTTTGGGCGCTTCGTCCTGGCTCGACGTAGGCTTCTTCGCTTCGGCCGGGTTCGTTGTCGTTTGCGTTGTTTGGGTTTGCACGGGCCCTTTGACTAGAGATCGCGATGGCACGCTGCTCGGACTGCTAGCGCTTTCCGGTTTCGCTTCCGGCTTCTTAGTTTCTTGCGCCGTCGTCGCGGCAGGCTGAATTTCCGTTGGCTTCAAGAATAGCGGCCCTTTTTCTAACACCAGCTTAGGTTCGAGCTCGACGTTTCTCGACTGCGGTTTTTGCCCGGCAGCAGCTTTGATCTCTTCGGCTGACGGCGGTTTGGCAAAATTTCCCGGTTCTACTCCCTGAGCTTTGAGTTTTTGATCGATACTACTGAGGATACTGGAGGACGGAGCTTCTTGACGCGATGCGTTTTGCCCAGCTCTGGCAATCGCTGCCTGCGCCGCAGCGGCATCCCTAAAAGCCGGCGCGGACTCGGGGGTCGGCGGTAGCTCGGTTGCGTTCTTGCCGCTCTTCTGAAGATTGGCATCGATCGAACTTAAGAGCGCCACTGGATCTTTAGTCGGCGCCGGGCCGGGTTCCGGCTTGGGCAAGTCGGCCTTCGGCGGTTGCAGCGCCGCTTGGCGCGACTGCGCGTCGATGCCTTTTTGTTTTAGCGCCTCGTCGACTTGAGTCACCACGCCGCCGGGATTTTTGTCGCTCGTCTTCGCGCTATCTTTGGAATCTTTCCCGCCGAACGGCCAGAGCGAGGAGAAAATTCCTCCGCTTTCTTGCTTCTGCGCTTCGCTTCTCTGGGTCAACATTTCGAGGCCGCTTACCGGTTTCTTTTCTACTTTCTTCGCGGTGTCCGCTTTCCGGTCATCATCGGAAGATGAAAATGGATTGATCTTGTCGGCAAAGCGGCGCAGGAATCCTTTCTCATCCCCTGGCTCTTCGTGCACCACGTCTTTTTTCGCGACCAGATTTAGGTCTCGGAGCTTGGCCAGCGCCGGATCCTCTTTGGCTTCAGGCGCCGCGACGGCGCCCGGCCGGCGGTCGCGCATGAGCAGCAAAGCCAACGGATCCTGCTTCTCTTTTTCCACGGCCGCTAACTGAGTCCTGGCCTCGCCGGCGAATTTGCTCTGCGGGTAATGTTGGATCAGCGCCTCGTAAGCGAGCGCGGCGCGCGCGCCATTTTTTACCAGGCGGTAACTTTCGCCCAGGTAAAAAAGACTCTTCACCGCGGTCGGCGTGTCTTTATACTTGCGGATGATTTCCTCAAAACGGTCCCGCGCGGCGGAATACCTTTCTTGTTTAAAGTAGAAATCCGCGACGTTGAATTCTGCCTCGGCAAGATATTCGATGGCTTTGGCAAGCTTCACTTGCGCTTCGGCCGCCTGCGGCGACTTGGGATACTTGGTGACGACGGTCTCAAAATAGCCCTTGGCGATCTCGGTGGTTTTCTGATCGCGATCGGTCGAGGTAAATTGATCGAAGTGCGCTTGACCTAAACGCAGCGTGACGAACGGAACATGCTCGTTGGTCGGATGCATCGATTCAAATTCTTTGAAGGCGTTGATCGCTTCCGGATACTGCTGATTCAGGTAGTAAGCGTCGGCGATCTTGAGTTCGGCTTGGGTGACCAGCGGGCTGAACGGATTGTCGGTTCTGAGCTTGGTGAAGTTATCGATGGCGCGGACGTACTTTTTTTCGTTAAACGCGCGTGTGCCTTCTTCGAACAGCCCCTCCGCCGTCGGGTCGACCTTGGGCGCGGAACTAAACCAGGGAATCGATGGCACCGACGGCAGCGAAAGCGATGAACAGCCGGCCGCGCTTATGACGGCCACGAAGAGCGCGGCATTCGATGGAAGTCTCATAGAATTCACCTCTAATTCAATAACTATCTAGGCATCTTACACAGACATAGGGCCGAGTCAATGAAGCAATCGACGGCTTCGCCGTGGGAGTGATTCTTGGTTACCAGAGCTGATTCTCTTGGCAGCGATCAGCGCGCGATATATTCGTAATTGCTTCCTCATGACGTAACTTGCAAGAGCAAAATTTACTCGGCTGGCAGGACGCGCAGTTTTACCGCGGTCTGATTCGAACGCATGACAAACGGCCACACCGGCGGGAAAGCGAGATAGGCGGTGGTTTCCAGGAACGAGTAGATTGGATCGCCGGGCGGGCCTTTGTCATCGTGGATAGTTACCGTGTATTCCCCTGGCCGCAGTTCGGGAATTTTGAATTGCAGGACTTTGTCTTCGATCCACACGAGATCTTCGCCGCGAACATCTTGCCGCGCCGGATCGGTCGCTAGAAGTTTTAGCTTCGGCCAATCCATCATTTCGTTACCGATTTCAACTCGTGGCCAGCCCACCAAGTATTCCATCGATAGGCTGACGATACTGCCAGGACGGCCCTCGGCGGGAACCATTTGCACGACTCGGGGAGCGCAACCCAACAGCGCGCAATAACCGATGAGTGACGGCAGCAGGGCGAGCCAGGTGAACTGGTTAGTAATGAGGTGTCGGGGCAATGTTTTGATCATCCCTATTGGAACTATCGATCGCACAAAAACCGATGATATCCAAGAGTTTTTGGCAGTCGGTGGCTGCTTTCGATCATCGCTGATGGCTGAAGGTATAAGACTCGAAAGAGACTGAAAAGTTCCGCCAGGTGTCACGAAGTTAAGTTTTGCTAGTCCTATACTCTGATATCTTATCCATCACCGCGGCTAGTAGAGAGGCAAATAATCCATAGGCCGATGGTAAAAATGGGCAAAATTCACGTACAACCGACCGAGTGGCGCATAGCGTTCTCAGTTAGAACTTAGGCGCTTAACCAAAGAGAGGGAAGTCACCCTTCTTTCTTTTTGGTATTACAGTCGTCATCTCACATGTCTAGTAACAGTGAAAAACCAGCAGGGACGATTGCCTTCAGGGCATCAAGTTGCTAAAAAGCTTAAGCGTAGTCGCATCCCCTTTCAAAGCAAGACGAATGACTCACCAAACCCTCTCGAACACGCGTTCTGAATGATCGGATTTGTCCAATGAATCATCGGTTGGCCTTTGCGACGATCCTTCTAATCGTTGGTTTTACATCGGCGTGTAATCACTGGGTGCCGCGCTTTGGTATCGGCGGGCGGTATGAAGAGGGGAGAGAGCAGTTTTTGC
>JAERMN010000038.1 GCA_016844625.1 Deltaproteobacteria bacterium | reverse complement strand
CTGCGCAACCAACAAAAAAGGGCAACCGGATGGTTGCCCTTTTTGCAGTTAATTCGTTAGAGAAAAACTACCAGCGATTGCCCCGGCCACCGCCGTCACGACTACCACCACGGCCGCCACCACCGCCACGATTGCCACCACCACCACCACCACCGCCGCCGAAGCCTTCACGCTTCGCCATCGGCTTGGCCTCGTTAACCGTTAACGAGCGTCCTTCGAACTGTGTGCCGTTGAGGGTCTCAATGGCCTTTTGCGCTTCGCTGCTCGAGCTCATCTCGACAAAGCCGAAGCCGCGCGATTGACCGGTGAACTTATCGGAAATCACGCTGGCCGATTCCACCGTGCCATATTCATAATTTACTACCCATGTTCTCCTCCTATTAGAGAATGTTATGGTCTTTGACCCTGAGAATTGAACTGCTAATGGCTACCGAACATGGGGCTAACTGCTAAAGCGCTCGCTGATCGGATTTTCCTTTAGATATCTGTTCGCAAGGAGAGACTGACAGGGGCCTTCAAGCCTGATTCTGTCCTCTATCAGAAGGCCGTTTACTGATGAAGATGATCAACGATAACCGGTCGGCGCCGCAATGTCAACCCACGCGGTAAAGAAATGTTCCATCGCGCCACTGACGCGAAATCGGCTTGCATCCCTTCCCGCGCCCACATAATAATGCAGCGACAGATGAGGAAAAGACTCTGGGAGGCCGCAATGAAAACAGTTGTGATTGCCATCGTCATAGCTTGTGCCTGCGTGATGAGCGGTTTCGCGCCGGTCAACAGTTTAGCCCAGGAACGCGTGCGCATAGGCGTGCCGCTCTTTCCGACAGTTTCCTTTCCGGTCTTTATCGCGCATGAGAAAGGCTTCTTCGAGAGGAACGGCTTGAAGGCGGAAATCATCCGCATCAACAGCGAGCCGACGACCTATCAGGCGCTTATCTCCGGCGATATCGACGCGACGTCCGGCGCGCCCACTGGGCTCGTGCAGGCAAACATTCAAGGCGTGCCGGTTGTTTCGCTCGGTAGCTGGGACAATCTAGTCTCGTACACCATGGCGACTAGGGAAAAAATCGATGATCTATCGCAATTGCGCGGCAAAAAAGTCGGCATCAATCGCCTGGGCGGCAAGTCGTCGTTGATTCTCCGCGTCATGCTCGAAGACGCCGGCCTCAATACTTCTAAGGATATCACCTTGCTCCAGCTCGGCGGCTCGCAAGAAAGATTGGCCGCGCTGATGCGCGGCGGTATCGATGCGGCGCCGGTGGATTTTGTCTTCGAGCCGAAAATGAAACAGCTAGGCTTTCATCTCGTCACCGCCAAAAAAACCGCCTTCATGAATGGCCCGATCACCGTCACGGCGGCTCAACTGAAAGCGAACCGCGGCAAATGGCTGAAGTTCGTCAAAGCATATCTGGAAGCCACCCACTACATGACGACTAACCGGGAAGGCTCCATGGACGTTCTCAAAAAAATTATCCAAACTGACGAGCGAGAAACGCTCGACCATGGCTACGAGCAAATGCGCGCCCGCGCCACCGTCGACTTAATCGCTCCGGAACCCGCCATCGAAAACCTGGTAAGAATGATGACCTACCTCGACAAGCGCGCGGCCACCGTCGATCGCAGTAAACTCGTCGATTACTCAATCCTGAAAGAACTCGCCGCGACCAGACCGTTGCCGGTGAAAAAATAGCCAAGTGGAGAAATTGAGTGATGGAGTGATGGAGTAAGGGGACGATCGGAACCCACCACTCCATTACTCCAATACTCCAACTTTGTTCCCCATGAGCGAAATTTCCTTCATCGACACCACCCTGCGTGACGGCCAGCAAAGCCTCTGGGCGCTCGGCATGAAGACC
Source organism: Deltaproteobacteria bacterium (assembly GCA_016844625.1). GTDB lineage: Bacteria > Desulfobacterota > Binatia > UBA9968 > UBA9968 > DP-20. Next base: position 11,371 of record JAERMN010000038.1, on the reverse strand, counting down.
GACGCCATGCTCGGCGCGGCGGCTGAAATGGACCGCATCGGCTTCGAGTCGATGGAGTTCTTCGTCTCGATCATGATCAAAAAGTATGTCCGCGAGCTCAAGGAAAATCCTTGGACTTGGCTCCGCGAAGGGACCAAGCTGTTTCGCCGAACGCGGCTGCGCAACCACGGCGGCCTGCACGGCTCGGGCGCCATGGAAAAACTGCCGCAGTCGGCGCTGAAACTTCTCGCCGAACGAGTCGTCTCCTACGGTATTGCCCTGACGCGCACGTCGAACTGCTGGAACGACTTCGATGAGCTGCGCCGCGAAGTGATCGATTTGCGCGAGCTCGGTATGGAGACGGTCGTCAATCTCATCTACACCGTTTCACCGCGCCACAGCGACGACTACTATGCGCAAAAAACCCGCGAAGCCGCCGCCATCGGTCCGTATCGCATCTGCTTCAAGGATGTCGGCGGTTTGCTGACACCGGAGCGCGCTCGAACACTAATACCGGCGATCATGCAAAACGCCGGCAAGGTTCCGGTCGAATACCACGCCCACTGCAACAATGGCCTGGCGCCGCTTTGTTATCTCGAAGCGATCAAGCATGGCATCACGTCGCTCCACACGGCGATCCCGCCGCTCGCCAACGGCTCGTCGCAGCCGTCGATCCTGAACGTGGCGAAAAACCTGCGCGCCTTGGGCCACACGCCGATGGTCGATGAGAAGGCGGTGGAACCGGTCGCAAAACATTTCACCGCCATTGCCAAGCGCGATGGCTTAGCCATCGGCAAGCCATTCGCTTACGACCAGTCGCAGTATCTGCACCAAGTGCCCGGCGGCGTGATTTCCAACCTGCGTCACCAACTAAAACTCGTCGGCAAAGAAAACCAGCTGCCTGAGACACTCGAAGAAACCGCGCGCGTGCGCGCCGACTTCGGTTATCCGATTATGGTCACGCCGCTGTCGCAATTCGTCGTCAGCCAAGCGGCGATCAACGTGATTGTCGGCGAGCGCTACAAAGAAGTCACCGACCAAGTGATTCAATACGCGCTCGGCTTCTGGGGCAAAGAAGCGCCGGCGCTGCTTGACGCCGACACCAAGGATAAGATTCTAAGCCGTCGACGCGCCAAGGACTGGCAAAACTGGACGCCGCCCGATCTGAGCTTGCACCAAGTCCGGCAAAAACTTGGCGCGACCATCTCCGACGAAGAACTCCTGCTGCGGGTCTACGCCGGCCCGGACGCCGTCGCTGCCCTCATGTCCAACGGCGCGCCGAAAGCGAAACTCGATGCCAAGCAGCCGCTGCTAAATTTGATCGAAGAGTTGACCAAGAAAAAAAATTGCAGCCACATCTACATCCGCAGAGACGGCGTGTCGCTGACGCTTGGACGAGCAGCGGAAAACAAACTCGCGGCTGCGACCAAGTCGAACTGAAAATATTCACCACGAAGGACACGAAGCATGTCCTGAGCAAAGCCGAAGGGAGCACGAAGTTCGGAGTATTAATCGTTCCAACCCTTCGTGTCCTTGGTGATCTTCGTGATCTTCGTGGTGCAAACTATTTTTTTGCGTCCTTTGCGTTCTTTGCGGCTAAATCTCCGAAGCCGGATCTTATTCTATCTGACCTTTGTGGTTAATTTCCTCGTCCTAAGGAGACACAATGAACTACGATGGCCTGCGCGATTGGCTCGACAAAGTCGACGCCCTCGGCGAACTCACCACGTTGGAAAACATCGATTGGAACTTGGAGATGGGCGCGATTGTCGACGTGCTCTACCGCGAGCACCCGCCCTATCCACCAGCGCTGATTTTCGACCGCATCAAAGACCACCAGCCCGGCTACCGCGCGCTGTTTGGCCACTTCGCGTCCCCGAAACGCATCGCGCTTACGCTCGGCGTGACGGAAGAGTTCGATCACGTGCTGGAATTCACCCGCATCTATCACGAGCGAATGAAGCGGTCCATACCACTACGCATGGAAGAAGTGAAGACTGGCGCGGTGCATGAAAACGTCGCGGCAGATGACGACATAAACCTGTTAAATTTCCCCTCGCCTCTCCTGCACGAAAAAGATGGCGGCCGTTACATCGGCACCGGTCATCTGGTCATCACCAAAGATCCCGACTCAGACTGGATCAACGTCGGCACCTACCGGATCATGTCGCAGGATCACAACACGCTAAGCATTTACATCGGCCCTGGGAAGCATGCGTTCATTCACAAACAGAAATATTTTGAGAAAAACCAAGCGATGCCGGTGAATGTCGTTCTCGGCAGTGATCCGCTCGATTGGTTCGCCGCATCCTGTCCGGTGCCAGCGGGTATCAGTGAATTCGATTACGCCGGCGGACTTAGAGGTCTACCGACCAAAGTCATCCGCAGCGACATCACCGGTCTGCCCTATCCAGCTGACGCGGAGATCGTTTTGGAAGGCGAGATTCGGCCGGGAGAATTTAAGGAAGAAGGCCCGTTCGGCGAGTGGCCGGGCTATTACGCCAGCCCGAGAAGTTTGGAACCATTCATCCGGGTGAAACGCGTCCTGCACCGCAATAATCCCATCATCTCTTGCGCCAACCCCGCGCGCCCGCCGCACACACTGACGCTCTTGCGCGCGATCACGCGCTCGGCGCACGTGTGGGAAGAAATGGAAAGGGCCGGCATTCCTGATGTCAAAGGCGTCTGGTCACACGAGCCTGGCCCGCGGCAGTTCACCGTCGTCGCCATCAAGCAACGTTATCCCGGTCACGTGAAACAAGCGGGCGTCATCGCCTCGCAATGTTTTTCCGGTGGTTATCAGAATCGCTTCACCATTGTCGTCGACGACGACATCGACGCGACTAGAATAGACGACGTCGTCTGGGCGTTGTCGACACGCTGCGACCCCGCCGAAGACATCGACATCCAACGGCGCAGTTGGTCGAGCGCGCTCGATCCGATGATTCACCCCGACTCGAAAGTGTTTTTGAATTCGCGCGCAATCATCGATGCCTGCCGGCCCTACGAATGGATGAACAAATTTCCCGAAGTCGCCGAAACCAGCTCGGATTTGAGAAAACAAGTGATAACGAAACTGGGGCGAAAATTTTTTGGCTTGCGGTGAAATCAGAATGTGGGCGCAGCCTTTGGAGGGTCATGTAGGGGCAGACCTATGTGTCTGCCCTCCGAACGGGCAACCACACAGGGTTGCCTCTACAAAATTCGTTCGACCTGATTTTTGAAGCTAAACAACGTTAGAATCGCGAGCAAGAATATAGGAAGGGTGAACCCATGCCTATCTACCAATTCGGTGAAGACAAACCGACAATTCCTGATTCCGCTTACGTCGCCGCCGAAGCGACGGTCATCGGCAAAGTTACTTTAGGCGAGAACGTCAGCATCTGGCCCGGCGCGGTGCTGCGCGGCGACAATGATTCGATCACCATCGGCAATGGCAGTAACGTTCAAGACAACGCGGTTCTCCACGCCGATCCCGGTTTTCCACTGAATATCGGTGCAAACGTCACCATCGGCCACCAAGCCATGCTGCACGGCTGCACCATCGGCGCCGGCGCGCTCATCGGCATTCAAGCGGTAATCATGAACGGCGCCGTCATCGGCAAAGACTGTCTAGTCGGCGCCGGCGCGCTGGTGCCGGAAGGAAAAGTTTTTCCCGATCGGAAACTCATCGTCGGCGCCCCAGCAAAAGTCGTCCGCGAACTACCCGACGACGAGATCGCCAAAATGCACCGCGCCGCACCGGGCTATGTGAAACGGCAGGAGATGTACAAAGCAAAATTAAAACGAATCAAGTAGCCGCTCCGATGCGTTCCAGCTGTCATTCTGAGCCGCAGGCGTAGAATCTGTTTTTCGTTAATCTCACGGTTTGTGCGTTAACTCCCTAGCCAAGCGGTAAAGTGCGAACGCGACATCGGCTTGTTCATCCACGATGTATCAGGTCTAGGCAGACGCATCGCATCGCGGACCGACAACCAACCAGACGGCAACGAACAATCCGACCGCGTCCCTTTTTGAGTAAGCCAACGTAGCGATTTTTGTTGCTCGGACAACGAAGCCAATTCCAACGTGGTTCGAACATCCTGCCCGACATAATCCAGCACGGTCTGATATTCGCCGCGCTGCCAGAGCTGCGGCGCTTTGATTCCCGACATCCCCGCGGGTTTTCCCTTTACGCCGGAGCCGCGTGCCGCGTTATCAAGTCCGACTGGAAATCCTTTGATGCAGAACACGTGAAACATCATGTCGACTTGTTCCACAGCCAGTTTCTGACATTCAACTGCCAAGCCGGATTCCTCCGCCAAAATGTCAAAATCAAATGCCAACCCGTTCCAAGTCACTATCATATAACCCGCTGCGACCATTTCACTGAGGTAGTTGACGAGCCGCGCGGATTCATCGCGATTCAATCGCGGCGAGGGTGCGCCGCTGCCTACGCCGCCATGCCACAATCTCGGCGCATCCGAATCGACGGCAAAAGTAGCCGCACAGGAGATGCCCAGCGGACGGTGCGGTTTCCAATTGAAATCGTCACCAGGCACCTCCTTGGCGGTCTCAATGTCAAAAGCTAAAAATGTTCGCGACACGGAATCTCTCTCCAACTTACCAGCGCGTCTTCACTTTTTAATTTTTACTTTTTAATTTTGACTTGTATCTCCCCTCACTCCTTCATCTTCGAATAACTATTCACCGTCGCGTGTAGATTGCGGGCGAAGTCGGTGGCGGCTTGGGGGCCCATGTCGAAAGCAGTTTTGGCGTATTCTTTCGCGGCGAGGAGTGCAGGCAGCGGTGTGTTCTTGAAGTGAGTGACGAGTTTGGCAACACTGGCGTCCAATTCGCTCGCCGGCACGACGCTGCTGACGAGACCGTAGGCGAGCGCCGTGTGCGCGTCAACTTCCTCGGTCGAGTAAATCATGTAAGTCGCCGCTTTGCGCGACAACCTATCCACTAATGCGGAGAAGGCGATGGTCGGCATAATTCGATGCGCCATCTCGGGAAACGAGAATTTCGCTTTATCGCTGGCGATGGTAATATCGCACAGCGCGGCGAGCGCACAGCCGAGTCCAGCGGCGCGGCCTTGAACGACGCCGATGATCGGCGCCTTGCAGTTACGAAACGCGCCATACAGATTGAAGATCGTGTCGGCGCGCTCGCGCACAGCGTAAGCTTCGAGCGCCGCAGTCGGCGCGCCCATTGCCGCGCGGCCGAGGCAGAAATCGTCGCCCGCGCCTTTGAACACAATGGCGCGCGAATCCTTTGCCGCCGCATCGAACATGCCCGTCACTTGGGCCCAAACTTCATCGGTCTGGCGGTTCCCGACATCGGGCCGGTTCAGAGTAATAATCGTTACATCGCCGTCTTTTTCCTTGAGAACTGCGTCAGCCATAAATGCCTCCTGAGATTTTATAGGGGCGATTCATGAATCGCCCCTACTTCAAAAATATGTTGCCAAACTTCTTCTTTTTCTCCTCAAACGCTTACGCCTCCCACCACCAGAGTTTCCATTGTGAAGGAGTATTCACCACAGAGACGCAGAGTTCGCAGAGTTCGGAGTATTTATTAATCAAAAACTCTTTACTCCGCGCCCTCCGCGCCTCCGCGGTGCATACTCCGAGTCCTGCTTCACACGGAAGCCTGACGAACCAAATCATCTAACCTCCGTTGAGTCCTGTCAGACCACCTATCATGGGAACAATTTTCCGGTCAACACGAAACGCGAGACTCGAAACCCGAGACGCGTTCTTACGGCGTTGACAGCCGTGGATAAGCCTTGCTATAGCCAGTCAGATCGCCGCGAAAGGAAACGTCTCGAAGGATTTGGGCCTTTTGAACGGCTTGAACTACTTGAACCTTTGAACGAACTCGAAAGTGAGTCCCTATGACAGTCAGCAACAACGTCGACAACTCAGGATCACAGCCAAGCGGCCGGGGTAAAGGCCCGCTCGTCTGGCTCGACATGGATCAGAAAGAGCTCGACGACGCCTACGACCAAACGGTTTACGCGCCCAACCAACCCTTGCTCGCCGCGCGCCGCAAGGTCGCCAGCGAGTCGGTGATCAAACGCCTTGGCCCGCCAGAGCGCCTCGCCTACGGTTCGAGTGAAATTGAAAAACTCGACATCTACAAGACCAGACGGACCAATGCGCCGGTCAATGTCTACATCCACGGCGGCGCTTGGCGCAACGGCACGGCAAAAGATTTCGCTTTTCTAGCGGAAATGTTCGTCAACGCCGGGGCACACTGCGTGATTGTCGACTTCGTGCAAGTTCAAGACGCGGGCGGCAATTTGTTGCCGATGATTCAACAAGTGCGTAGCGCGGTCGCCTGGGTCTACAGAAATGCCGCGAGCTTTGGCGGCGACCCCAATTGCATCTACATCACCGGCCACTCCTCAGGAGCGCATCTCAGCGGCTGCACGCTGGTCACCGAATGGGAGAAGGATTTCGGCGTGCCCGCAAATATCATCAGGGGCGGGCTCTTGGTCAGCGGCATGTACGATTTGAAGCCGGTACGATTATCGAAGCGCAGCCAGTATGTAAATTTCACCGACGAGATCGAACATGCGCTCAGCTCACAGCGCCACCTCGACAAGTTGAACGCGCCGATCATCGTCGCCTACGGCACCCAGGAGACGCCGGAGTTCCAGCGCCAGGGCCGCGACTTCGCCGCGGCAGTGAAAGCCGCCGGCAAACCGGTCGAACTCATCGTCGGCACAGGCTTCAACCATTTCGAGATGCAAGAAACTCTCGGCAATCCCTACGGCATCGCCGGCCGCGCCGCACTGAAGTTGATGAATTTGTCTGCGTAGCCGTTTCTATCAAGTTCGCCATGAAGACGTATTCACCACGAAGGACACGAAGCATGTCCTGAGCAAAGCCGAAGGGAGCACGAAGTTCGGAGTTTAAAGGAGCGCGGACATTCTTGTCCGCGAATTGCCGCGGGTTAGAAAACCCGCGCTCCCTTGAAGAAGTGTTTACGCGCGCCGCGCAAACTTTCAACTATGGTACTTCGAAAGGGTGCGGATGATTGATTTTCCGAACTTCGTGTCCTTTGTGTCCTTCGTGGTGAAAAATCTTTTTGGCCGTAGCATCGTAACCACACAAAGAGCTGAAATAAAATTACACAGGAGGAATCATGAGCCGCATCCCCCACGCTAAGCGCGATGACTTGTCGCCCGAACATCAACAAATTTGGGATCACATCCACGCCGCCCGGAGCGGCGGCGGCGGGCCCTATTCGATGTTGCTTCATGTGCCGGCGCTCGCCGGCTACGTCGCCGCCACTGAAGATTATTTCCGCTTGGATTCGGCGCTCAGCGACGCCGACCGCGAGGTCGTCATTCTCGCCGCGGCGCGCGAGCTAGGCGCGCACTATCCGTGGATGCGCCACGAGGCACGCGCCCGTCAGGTCGGCGTGCGACCGGAAGTGATCGAGACCTTGCGCGCCAAAGGATCTCTTGCCGGATTCACGGCGCGAGAAAAGTTACTCGTGGATATCCCTCTCAGCCTGATGCGTGATCACCGCCTGTCGGATGAATTGTTCGCGCGCGTCGAACGGGAGCTCAGCCGTCGGCAACTGGTCGAGGTCATCGCCCTGGTCGGCCACTACAGCACCATCGGCTTCGTTGCCAACGCCTTCGAAATACCCGCGCCCGAGGGCAGCCGGACGTTTTAGAAAGTGGTGCTGCTGGCTTCTGTGTGGCTCACCGCGGAGACGCCCTTCGACGTCGCTCAGGACAGACTCCGGGCGCGGAGTAAAGAGTTTTTGATTAAAAAAAACTCCGAACTCTGCGAACTCTGCGTCTCTGTGGTGAATGCTCCGTCACAGGCAACCCGGCAGAGCCTAGAAAGGTGAATATGAGCAAACTACCCAATGCGACACGCGAAGGTCTGTCGGCGGAACAGCAAAATATTTGGGACTATATTTTCGCCGGTCGCACCGGTGGCGGCGGGCCCTACTCGATGCTGATGCATTCGCCGGCGATGGCCGAGCACTTCGCCGCCACCGAAGATTACTTTCGCAACCACTCGCTCTTGCCCGACCCGGACCGCGAGGTCATTATCCTCACCGCCGCGCGCGAAGTAGAGGCGCACTACGCCTGGAGCAGGCATGAAATTCGCGCGCACAAAGTCGGCATCCAGCCGCAAACGATCGAAGCGCTGCGCGCCCGTGCCCCGCTCGATAAATTCGCGGGCAGAGAAAAATTGCTCGTCGAGTTCACCCGAACCCTGATGCACGACCATGTGCTGTCGGATGAATTGTTCGCTCGCATGGAAAACGAATTCGGCCCGGCGAAGTTTATCGAAGCCGTCGGCCTTCTCGGCCACTACATCACCATCGGCACGGTGATCCGAATGTTTGACGTCAGACCGCCGGAAGGAAGCAAAACGTTTTAGTTTCCGGAATTAAGAATTCGTCGAAGATTTCTACCACTCTTCTCCGTCATACCGGCGACAGCCGGTATCCATATTTTTTTGCACCTAATTGAAGAAAAACGATGGCAGGATCTTTTCTGCGTAGAAATGCTGGCCAAACTTCAGTCGCGTGCCAGGTACGTGCCGTGCAGTCCCTCTTTGGCATCCAGTAGCTGGCGCAACTTCTCCGCGTCTTCGCGCGCCGTTAAACGGCCAACGCGCACACGATACCAAGTTTTTCCGTTCACCTCGGCTGCAACGACAAAACTCTCATAGCCCTTCGCGGTAAGCCGCTGTGCCATCGTGTCGGCAACATTTTTCTCTACTGACGCGGCGATCTGCACCGACCATGGCTTGCCCCCGTCAGCAGCGCGCGCGGCTGGCGCGACAGCCTGGTCCTTCGACATTGTCGCGGCAGCGTTTCTAGGCCCGACATTCGCGTCCCCTGTGCTAGTGTGCGCCGATAGCGATGGTAAACTCGATGCTGGCGATGCGTTTGGAACGTCTACTTTCGCCGCCACTAATGCGGTCCTGCTTTTAACCGCTTCTTTGGCCGGCGCAGTTGCAGAAATACTTTGCCGCCCAGGATCGATCGCGGCCGGCTCCGCCAGCGGCGCTACGATTGGCATCCGGGCCAATGGTTTTTCAAGAACTGCCTTCGCCCTTTTTTGAATATTCTGTCCCGCGAGTAGCCCGAGATAAAAGATGACGCCCGCGCTGATGACAAACGTTGCGGCCAACACCACGCCCTGCGCGGGCTCGAAATAAAAACGTTGACGTATCTTCGGAGACTTCTTATCGTTAGGCGAATTCATCTCGTGAGTTTCGAAATCACGTTTGTCAGCCGAAACACCGAAGCTCGTTTCAGGCGCCGTCGCCCCAAGCGATAAGAAAATCTTGTCAGCCGATACCAACTCGCTCTGCAATATTGGATGATATATTTGGATCAGCGCCTCGGCGTTGCTCTTGCGCAACTCGGCCGGACAAGTCTTAAAGTTAAAACCGCTTGGCTGAAAACGGCGCGACCGAACATTGTCATCGCTCAGATGACGCAGCAATGCTTGACGAATATTTTCCGCTTCGCCAATGAACAGTTGGTAATCAAAATTGTACAGCCCGTAGACGCCGGATGCCGCTGGCGCATGAGCGCGGATCGCTTCCCGCGCAAAACTATAGTATTTCCCGTCTGGCTGCCAAGCCACGCTGATTCCTCGCCGCTTTTAGATATGGATATTCAGGCTTCCGTGTGGGTAACCTGGCACTATCACCTTGATTTCGTCCACCACGAAGATCACGAAGGACACGAAGGGTTCGGATATTTGTGAATCAAAACTTCGTGCCCTCTATAGCACCGGTTAGGGTAACCACAGAGCGGTTGCCCCACAGATAGGAAACCTAAATCCTTTGCACTGCTATGCATAAAATTTTGCGCAGCTGGCGCAAATTTTCCAGTGACCTGAAATACTCGAACACGGGGAATTGACTCGCGCCAAGACGCAAAGCTCGCCAAGTTCGGAAGGGAAAGATAGATAATCCAAAGATACGATCTGCACCATTTTTCTCCGACCTTGGCGGCCTTGGCGTTCCTTCGACGTTGCTCAGGACATGCTTTGCGCGAAATATTCCGAGACTGACCGGTGCGCAAGCGCACCCTACGAAAACCTTCGTGTCCTTCGTGGTGAAAACTTCTTCACAGTAAACCCGGAAGAACCTTAGATATAATGTTGCTTTGACTTTTGCTCCACGATTTTGACGGCGCCTAGACAATCGATACCAGCCCATGATCGCGGGTAAACAATGACTCACAGCCGGACTCCTTTAGCAAAACCGCGCCGCCCCATGCGAACTGAATCCGTTCGTCCGCCGTTATCGCAATCGGCCTCCAGACAAATGCATTGCCTTCTTCGATGCACAATTCGCGCGCGCGCCTACCATTCGTTCGGCGCTTGAAGAGCGGCCCGTCGTCACCATAACCGCAGCCGTGCAGTTGCATGATCGTCTTCATACCGCGTTGCGCGCCAAAGCCGTTGACGAAATCGGCGAGTTGACCGAAGGTCGTCCCCGGTTTGATCAACGCCAGACCAGCTTGATAAACTTCTCGTTGCAATTCAATCACCGACTGCCATTCAGTGGGAACCTTGCCGAGCAAGATTGGCTGGCAAACTTGCGTCAGTTGCGCCCCCATGATCGCATGAATCTCATCAGTAATCAGCGCGTTCGCTTCGAGCCGACGGCCGATCGGCGGGTTAGTGTAACGCTTCGGTTTCGCCACATTTGGGGTTTCCAAAGAGGATTGAACATCCCCTTTGCGATATTTAATAGGCGCCGGGGTCAATACCCCGGCCGCGAAGTGGCTTTGCTTATTGATGGAATCGATGGTCAACGTCATCGGAAAATACTCGCTACGCAGCTCTAGCATGCGCGCCAGGACGGCCGAATAGAGCGCACCGGCGTCGACGCCAGGGCGCGCCAGCTTAATCAACTCATCGAGTCCGGCGCTGGCGACTGCCGCTGAACGTCGAACAAATTCAATCTCCTCGGCGCTTTTCACGTAGCGCACTTTGCCAATAACGTCAGTGGCGTCGTCGAAACTCGCGTTGGGCAATTTGCCCATCACATGTTCGAGCGCGCTGTGATTGGCCACGCCGTCGATCGACTGACAGTGGGTCATTACACCGCCTTTGAGGCCGGCGACGCCGACACGCGCGTTTTGCATACCAAGATCGAGCAGCGCCTCGGCCATCGGCTCGGCCCACTCGCGGCCGGTCTGCCAAGGGTCGGGCACCCATTGGTTATTCGACCGGCGATCGGCGATCACGATCGGCGCCCGGCCATCGGTCGGCAGCACCAGCGCCGAGCAGCGCAGCTGCGTCATATAGCGCGCATCGATGCCATTGCCGAGCGGCACGAGTATACAGTCGAAGCCGGCTTGGCTCGCGTTGGCGCGCACGGCGTTCCAGCGCCGGTCGCGCTCCGCA
>JAERMN010000668.1 GCA_016844625.1 Deltaproteobacteria bacterium | reverse complement strand
GAGATTCGAGAAGCAGTGCGCGCCGAGGCGAGGAACCTTTTGATGGCGGTCGACTTGGATAACACGGCCGATGAAGTTTTCTTCGTTCTCGATTCGATAGACGTAGAGGATTGTTGGGACCGGTCAGGCAGTTCCCGCCATGGTTACACCGAACCCGGTGAAGCGGCGGTCGAACTCGTGGAGGAGGAACTTCAACCGTTTTACAATCAAGCCGCACGGTATCAAGAGCTGGGTCTGCCCGAACAAGAAATGACGTACTGCATGGGAGTGATTCTAGGAATCTACCGCTATGAGCATGAGTCCAAGTCAGTGTTTCGGGAGTGGGCCGTGGACATTCCTATTGAATGCGCTGGCTACCTGCTAACGACGTGGCGAGAACGAAACCAAAATGCGGTCGCCGCCGCAGCGATGGATGAGTTCATTCGACAACGTTGTCCGAAGTGGGCTTTGAATTTAACCCCCTAACGAGCCGTCGGTGGTTGATGACCGATCCGATACGTAATTGGCTCGCGTATCGGAGCCGCCTCTTGAATACTAACGCCTCGTACCAATCTCATCACCACAAAAATCATACGCAAAAGCTATCGAAGATCGCTAATCGTTGTGTTCCGCCGCCAGGATTACGCAACCTTTTCAGCCACAGCTGATGAATCATCCATCGCTCCTCGTCCGCCAATAGCGCTTAGATTGACGGTTGTTTCAAGAATCGAGAATTGTGGTTGTTGTTCTTACCGCCGGGGAGCGCGCGATCGATGCGAGTTCCTTCGCTCACCAAATCCTGCGGGTCGTGGTTGTCTGGAGGGATTGCCCACGGCCGACGATGAGTTTATACCTGCTAGTACCGATTTTCTTCGATTCTTATGAGCAGCGGAGGTGGCAGGCTTTGCGCAAGAACTTCTGGATTGGCTTCTGGCGGCTTGCGGACCCAAAGATTTCGCTGGCCTCTTTTGCATCCATGTTTCTCGGCGCTTGCCTGGCGGCAACTGCGCTGCCCCTCGACTGGCGCTGGCTCGGTCTTACGATTGCGGGAATTTTTGCGCTGGAAATCGCAAAGAACGCGTCGGGCGAGATCGTTGATTTCGATTCTGGCGCTGATCTTGGCGTCGCGCCACAGGATCGAAGCCCTTTCTCGGGTGGCAAGCGAGTCCTGGTTGATCATCTCTTAACCCGCCGGGAGACCATTGGGATTGCCGCCACGTTTTATCTACTGGCGATCCTATTGGGACTTTTTATCGCTACCTTCCGCGACCCCCGGGTGTTGGCTATTGGAATGATTGGAGTGGCCTGTGCGTACTTCTATCATTCTCCCCCTCTCAAGCTTTCGTATCGGGGGCTGGGCGAGATCGCGGTGGCGCTGTGTTACGGCCCACTAATCTGTGCCGGCACCTACCTCGTGCAGACCGGAACGATGGCGGCGAAGCGGCGAAAGTGGTCTGGCTATCGACGGCCCTCGGACTGCTAATCGGTGCCTTTCTGTGGGTCAACGAGTTTCCCGATTATAGCGCCGACCGAAAGAGCGACAAGCGGACGCTGGTAGTGCGGCTGGGACGAAAGCGGGCCGGTTACATTTTCGTGTTTGGGATATTAATCTCCTTCGTGATGCTTCTTGCAGCGCCATTTGTCGCGCGGCTATCGCTCGGTGTCTGGCTCGGCTTGGCCGGGCTTCCCTTCGCAATTTTCGCCGCGTTTCGCGTGCTCATGGCTCCCGAATCGACAACTCGTATCGTGCCCGCGCAGATCGCAACGCTGCTGGCCTTTGTCCTCTTTGCGTTAGGCACCGGCGCCGGCGCGTTGATCCGTTGACCCTAACTGCCGCGGATCGCATGTGAGTAGCGCTTCGTAAACGCGATGAAAAAACCGTTGGCGGACGGCCGCCACCGTCTCCTAAATTCATCATCGCATCTGATTTTTGAAGCTTGATGAATCCTTCTAATCCAACCACATCAGCTTCGCCGGATTATCTTTCAATATTATCTTAACCATATCCGTTTTCTGGAGCGCTTCGCGGGTGAAGGACAGATCGTTGACAGACGGATGTTAATGAGCAATAGACGAACGAAAGCTCTTCGGTAGTATCAGAACAACCAGAGGAGAAACGAAAAAATGAAGCCGATACACTTGGCCGCGGTTGTCGCTCTTGCGCTGACCGCCGTCTCTTTCAACGCGAACGCCGAAGTCGTCAACATCGGGATCATCGGGATTTCCACCGTGGGGCTTTACGAGCTGCCGACGGAAATTTCCAAGCGCAAGGGTTTCTACCAGGAAGAAGGACTTGACGTGCGCAAGATCGTGGTGCGGACACCGCTCCACGTCGCCGCGCTGCTCGCCGGCGAATTGGACTATTCGACCGTCACGGGAATCATATTGAGCGCCAGTATGCAGGGAATGCCGCTCAAGACGGTGATGGGATGGTTCGACAAACCGCTGCACATGTTGATCGCTCGTCCTAACATAAAAAAGCTCACTGATCTCAAGGACAAAAGAGTTGCCGTAAGCACCTTTGGGTCGATCCCCCACGTCATGCTTCGCGAGGCACTCGCCGCCGCCGGCATGAATCCGGAGAAAGATATCACCGTGCTTGCCCTCGGCGGCTCGGGCGACAGACTGGCGGCGTTGGCGGCCGGTATTGTCGATGCCACACCGCTCGATGTCGCTTACATTCAGAGAACCGAACAGCTCGGCTTCAACAATCTGCTTTATCTCGGCGACGCTGTAAACCTCCGCCTCGGCGGCTTCGCCG
>JAERMN010000329.1 GCA_016844625.1 Deltaproteobacteria bacterium | reverse complement strand
ATAAAAACATTCGGGGGTGACGCCTTTGGGAAAAATTCTCATCGCGTCCTTCTGATACCCCGCTGCTTGCGGCGGGGTTCTTCATTCCTGCCATCTTCGCTCTAAAGGACCAGACGCGTCAGGTGTTTTCTAGGAAAACTCTTTTGCGCTCTCTGCGTTGCAAGGCGCCATGATCCATGAAAGATTAGCGCGGAAAGAATTTCATGCCGGTCAAAATTATCGACAACACCACCGTCATTGAGTGCGCGACGTTCGTCACGGGGCCGTATGCCACGGCGTTGCTTGCGGACCTTGGCGCGCGGGTGATTAAGATCGAGTCGGCGCCAGACGGCGATCCTTATCGTTACTTCGCGCCGGACCCGGTTTACAGTTTCAACTTTGCCCATCTGAATCGCAACAAAGAGAGTTTGGTGCTCGATTTGAAAGCGCCGAAGGGCAAAGAAATTTGTTTAGAGCTAGTGAAGAAGGCCGATGTGTTCGTGGAGAATTTTAGGCCGGGGACCGCGGAGCGGCTTGGCATCGGCTACGATGCGCTGCGCGCCGTCAATCCAAAGCTTATTTACTGTTCGATATCGGCTTTCGGGCAGAGCGGGCCTTACGCTGAGAAACCCGGTTTCGATACTTTGGGCCAGGCGATGAGTGGGCTTTTAAGTTTGCTCAGCGATCCGAACGATCCGAAAGTAATGGGCATGGCGGTGTCGGATTACGTTACCGGACTTTCCGCAGCATACGGCATTCTCGGCGCGCTCTTGGCGCGGGCCAATACCGGCGTCGGTTGCCGCGTGGAAACTTCACTTTTGCAAGCGACGTTGTCTTTTATCGGCGAGACCGCCGCGGGTTATCTGCGCACGGGTAATGTGCCGAACCGCATGGCGCGGGTGAAGAACGCGCATGCGTTCGCGCTGGTTTGCCAAGACGGCAAGCCGTTGGCGATTCATTGCTCCGTTCCAGAAAAGTTTTGGCTCGCGCTTTTGAAAGCGGTCGAGCGCATGGACATCGCCGCCGATGAACGGTTCAAGACCAGAGACGCGCGCCGGCAGCATTACCAAGCGCTGGAACAAACGCTGGCGCCGACATTCAAAACCAAGACGCGCGATGCGTGGTTAAAGATTCTCGAAGCTAACGATGTCCCAGCGGTGCCGCTTTACAACGTCGCCGAAGTGCTCGACGACCCGCAGATAAAGCATCTCGGTTTGACGGAAGAATTGGCACATCCGAAGGCGGGTAAGCTCAAGTTCGTCGGCGGGCCGGTGCGCTTCGACCATCTCGTCAAAGAAAAATCCACGCCACCGCCGCTCGTCGGTGAACACAGCAGCAAAGTCCTCAATGAATTGGGCTATCGCAGCGAAGATATAAACGCTTTGCAATCGCAGGGCGTCACCCAGAGCGCGCGATAATTTCCACTCGCTGGCGCGAAACAATCGTTGGCCACAAGATGAAACCAATCTATTACAGCTATTTCAGCGCGGCGCTGATTCTCTTCTTGACGCTAGTGCCAGTGCGGAATTCGGTCCGGGCACAACCGGCGCGGGCGACGACGCCGGAAATTTTCAAGCAATACTCCGAGCACGTGGTGAAGATCGAAGTCGTCGAGACCGGCTCGGCGGCCAAGGCGTCGATCGGCACGGGCTTTTTTGCCGACAAACTTGGCCGGATCGTCACTAACTACCATGTGATCTCTAAATTAGTTCACTCGCCGGATCGTTATCGCATCGAGCTCACCGACGTTGCCGGACAGACGAGCGCGGCTAGCGTGCTCGGCGTCGATGTCGTGTACGATCTGGCGGTGCTCCGCACCGAGCGCCAGCCCAAAGGATTTCTCAGCCTTGAGTCGAAGGCGGTGGAGCAGGGGACGCGGCTCTACTCGCTCGGCCATCCGCGCGATCTCGGTTTGACCATCGTCGAGGGCACGCACAACGGCTTGCTCAAGCATACGCTTTATCCCAAAGTTCATTTCACCGGTTCGCTTAATCCCGGCATGAGCGGCGGTCCGACGTTGACCCAAGCCGGCAAAGTTGTCGGTGTCAACGTCGCCACCGAAGGCAATCAAATCAGTTTTCTAGTGCCGGCGGAGCGCGCCATGGCTTTGCTTGAAAAGACGGCGAGCACAGCGAATCCCGCCGCGGCGAGTTTCCTTGCCGAAGTGGGCCGCCAAATTCACGCCAATCAGACGCGCTACCTTGACGGCATGTTTGGCCCGAACACGCCGAGAGTGGAATTGGGTCCTTATGATTTGCCGACCAAGCCGGCCGAGTTTTTTCGTTGCTGGGCTGACGCCGTGCGGCGTAAAGAACTGCCCTATGTTTCCGTGAGCCATGATTGCTCGACGGACGATTATATCTTCGTGTCGAGCGAGCAGTCTTCCGGGATCGTCCGCTTCTTTCATCAACTATTATCGACTGAGGAACTCAACCCGCTGCGCTTCTTCACGCTTTACTCGGCGCAGTTCCAAGCGGGAAACGCGGTGATGTTTGGCAACGAAGAGGAAGTCACGCCGTTTCGCTGTCAGACGCGCAATGTCAACGCGGCCAAGGGCAAGCTCAAAGCGGTCTTATGCGCGCGCCAGTATCTCAAGCTGCCGGGTTTGTATGACGCCGTGTTTAAGGCGGCGACGATCGGTGCGCGCAACGCCGGCTTGGTTTCGACCCTCAGTCTGTCGGGCGTAAGCTTCGACAACGTCCAAAATGTTAGCCGGCGCTACATGGAGAATATCAAGTGGCGCCGTTAGGCTATATCGAAATCCTCGACGGCAAGGGCAACGTGATCGAGCGCAATGCGGTCGAATCGTTTCCCCTCAACATCGGCCGCGCCTATACGAATCAAGTGATTGTCAGCGACCCTTATGTTTGTCCGATGCATTTAACCATCGCGCCGGACCCACAGGGGCATCTGATCGCGCGGGATTTAGATAGTGTGAATGGCTTGCGGAACGGTGCCGAAGGCGCGCGGGTGAAAGAGTTGGAAATCCATTCCGGCAGCCAATTCCGCATCGGCCATACGTTGCTCAGATATTGCAGCATCGATCATCCGTTCGCGCCGACGGCAGTCGAAGGGATCGGAAAAGTTTCGCCCTTAGTGTCGCCCTATGCCGCCGTCGGCGCTGGGGTGGGTGTGCTGGTGCTTCTTTGCTTGGAGTCATTTTTGTCGAGCGTCGAGCGCGTCAAGGCGATCAACATCATCAGTGAGCCGCTACCGATCATCGCCACCATGCTCGGCTGGGCCGGACTCTGGTCCCTGGCTAGCCGGATCATCGTCAGCCGCTTTTACTTTGCGCCGCATGTGACGATCGCGGCCGCCGCGCTAGTGGCGACCAGCCTCTTTGGAGTCATGTCTGAGTGGCTGGAATTTTTCTTTCCGGCGATTCCCATGCTCTGGCTCGCAGGGCTTGTGGGATATGGTCTCGTCCTTGCCGGCTTGGTTTATGGTCATCTTGGTTTCGCGTCGTTCTTGCGAACACGCTCGCGGCTGTGGGCGGCGTTGGCGGTTAGCATCGCCGTGGTCGGGATGAATACGATCTCGTACTTCGCGGCGCGCAGCAAGTTTTCGACCGTCATGGAATACACCGGCGTGTTAAAGCCGATCGACGCGGCGCTGCTTCCGGCGATTTCGGCGGATCTATTCATTGACGCCAGCCAGAAGCTCAAGAGAGACCTGGATCGCCTGGCGCAAAAAGCCAAGGCAGCGCAGCCCTAGCCGATCGCCCTCGGCGAATCTGATGGTGCTTCAATCTTACAAAATTGGTAGGGGCGACCCGCCGTGGTCGCCCGTCCGAGAGGGCAGACGCAGGGGTCTGCCCCTACACGAGGCATCGTTGAAATTATATTGGGCCAGCACCATCTGACGGCGCGGTTTGACTTGGCTGACACCTATCGATAATTTACGGCAACCTCGATCGTTCAAGGTTCAAAGAGCAGAAGGGGACGCAACATGATTTTTGACGTTGAGATTAATTCCGCGGCGCATTATCCCGCTGCCGATGTGCCGGAGCTCATCGAGTTGGCCGAGCAGGTCGGTTTCGGCGCGTTCTGGAAAGGCGAGTCGAACAGCACTGATCCGTTCGTGATGCTCTCGGCAGTGGCGAGCCGGACTAAGAAGATCAAGCTCGGCACGGCGATCTACCATATTTATGGCCGCAGCCCGGTGACGCTCGGCATTCAGTCCGCGACGCTGCAAGATTTATCCGGCGGCCGTTTGCTGCTCGGTCTCGGCGTCGCCAACAAGGCGATCGCTGGTTGGCATGGCGGCGTGTTCGACCGGCCGCTCAAGCGCGCGCGGGAATATATCGACATCGTGCGTAAGGTGGCCGCCGGTGAGCGCGTCGAATACCAAGGCGAGATTTACAACACTGGCAAGCGTTTTCAACTTTCTTGGAAGCCCAATCATCCCGACTTGCCCGTCTACCTCGCCGGTCTCGGACCGCAGATGACCAAGCTGGTTGGAATCGCCGCGCGGGTGCGCGAGGGCGCCATCGAAGCCGGCCGCGATCCGAGCAAGATCGAGATCATCGCCAAGTCGCGCGTGTCGCTCAATCCCGACAAAAACGCCGCGCGCGCTAAGCTGCGCCAAGTGCTGACGTTCTACAACATCGCCGATCACTATAGCGACATGTTGCGCGGCATGGGCTTCGACAAAGAAGTAAGCGCGATTCACGAAGCGTTTCAAAAAGGCGGCTTCAAAGCCGCCATGGGCGCGCTGACGGATGAGTATATGGACAAGCTGCCGGTGGTCCCGGCGAGCGACGTGCGCGAGATCAAAGAAAAAATGAAAGCCTTCGAAGAAGCCGGCGTGACGCGCATGGTAATTCCCTATGTGCCGGTGACCGAGCCGGTGGTGGACGACGCGCGGCGATTTTTCGAGGCGTGGGGGCGCGCGTAAGACGAAGGAAAAAGGCAAAAGGAAAAGGGTAAAAGTAAAAAGTAAAAAGTAAAAAAATTCGGAAAACTGAATACGAACACGGGGAGGGGAAGTAAAGAGCAAAGTTGGACAAGGGCGATCCGAACTTTTAACTTTTGCCTTTTTACTTTTTACTTGCCCGACATGAGGAGGGGAAATGTGTGATTTTGCCGCAGATGGGAAGGCCGCCGAAGAGTTGATGTTGGGACGTACATTGACCGTGGCGCGGGCGCGCGAGCTTAACGCCACAAGGATTATTTTTATCAGATGCTCAAGGACAACCCGGAGATGTTGAAGATCTATCCGGGCATCGAGAACGAGTTGCTCGACGGCGCCATCGATTGTCATATTCACGCTTATCCGGATTTCGTGCATCGCTCGCAAGATATGATTCAGATCGCCATCGAGGCGTCCAAGTGCGGCATGCGCGCCATCGCCTTCAAAGATCACTGGAACATCAGCGCCACGTCAGCCTATCTGACCCAGCGCCATATCGATGACATGACACCGCGTCGAAGTGTACGGCGGCGTCGGCATGTGTTTCGGCATGCGCCCCGACTATGTCCGCGTCGGGCTGCAGTATCCCAATTTCAAAATGATTTGGTTTCCGTCATTCACCTCTTACGGTTTTTGGCGCAGCGCCGGCCACCCGGATCATGAAGGAGTGCGCTTATGCAGCGAAGACGGCAAGGTATTGCCCGAAGTGAAACAGATCATGGAAATGGCCGCCGAGAAAAAAGTCGGCATCGGTTTCGGCCATACCGACTTCGAAGAATTGCTGCCGTTGGCCAAGTTGGCGAAAGAGATCGGCGTGCGCGCGACGCTGGATCATCCACTGCTTGAACTCAATAAATTGCTGCTCGACGAAATGAAGCAGTTGCGCGATCTCGGCGTCTACGTCGGCACCTATTGCCAGCCGATGATCCCGAGTTTGTACCAGCCGGTCGCCGACCCGATGGAGACCATCCGCACGATCAAAGAAATCGGTCCCGATCGCTGCATCATCGGCAGCGACTTTGGCCAGGTGCTGCACATGGACGCTATCGACGGCATGCGCGTGTTCCTGCGCGCACTGCTCGGCTTTGGCATCAAGCCGGAAGAAGTGAAGTTGATGCTGAAGGACAATCCGGCGAAGCTCATGTGGTTGGATTAGAAGAAGGCAGTAGGGGCGCAGCATGCTGCGCCCAGGATTTTCGGATCATTTACCACAAAGAGCACAAAGGTCACAAAGTAAGCGGCGGCAATGGCCGCTCCTTTTGTAATTCGGATTTTTTAGCCGCAAAGAGCGCAAAGTTCGCGAAGG
>JAERMN010000328.1 GCA_016844625.1 Deltaproteobacteria bacterium | reverse complement strand
GCAAAGCTCAGGTCTGTGCTGTCGACCACGTCTTTGACCGAGTAGGGGAAGTGGCAATCCCAGTGGCAGTAGTCGGACGCGTAGAGCACGGTGTCTTCGCCATTGGCGGCGAACACACGATCGAGGCCGGTTTCTTCGGATTCGCAGGTGAGCACGACTTGTTTGCTCTTGATGATGTCGCTCGGTTTGCGCTTGAGCTGGGGCATCTGCGGCGCGAGTTTTTCGATATGTTCGTCAAAACGTTCGGCCCAAAACGGCAGCCAGCCTGCACCGCCTTCCATGAACCCGACTTTGAGCTTGGGAAAACGATCGAACACGCCTTCGCCAATCATGTGCATCATGGCGATCATCAATTCAAAAGGAAACGCCGTCATGTGCACGTAAACGTACTTGAGAAAGCGCTCGCTGCCGGCGCCCATGACACCGGAAACTCCCGGCACACCGTCGTGACCGGTTTGCGGGTGGACGCTGAGCGTCATGCCGAGCGATTGGGCACATTGGTAAATCGGGTCGAACATTTTGTCGCCCATATTATTCAGCCCGTACACGTTGGTCGGCAGCATCGCCGTCACCGCGCCGGCTTTTTTGAGGTATTCCAATTCCTTCACCGCCGCGGCTGGATCTTGGCAAGGGATCAAGCCGACGGCGAGCAATCTTTTCGGATCGGCGGAACAGTATTCGATTAACCAATCGTTACAAGCGTGGCAGAGCACGGCGGACAGTTCTTTACTCATTAAGCCGTTAACCGTGAGCGCGATCTGGGTGCCGAACAATACGGCAACGTCAATGCCTTCCAGATCCATGTCTTTGAGCCGCACGACCGGATCGACCATGCCCTCCCGGTAACCGCGCGCTTTGTCCGTCATAGGGCCGGACACGCCGGGGCCAAGCCCTTGGGACGCCGACCACATGCGGCCTTCGAGCAGCATGCGCGAGTTGCCCTCGTTGTCTTTCATCCGGATCGGCGCCTGCGAGCGCCACTTCTCCGGCATGCGCGGACGCAGGTCAATATTGCCTTCGTAAACATGGCCGTCGGCGTCGACGACGAGAACGTTATCAAAATTATCCATGGCGGTTCCCTCCGATTTTCTTCGTGTCAATTACAGACCTAACACAGCAAAAGTCATCAGGGCAACCGTCAATTGATGGGAAGAGGGTAATCGCCGTGGGCTCTAGGTTTGAAAGCCGGCGGGCAATTCGATATTTAACTGGATGAGATGTTGCAATTATTGAAAGATTGCTTAAACGGCAAACAGCCTGACCGTGATGAGGCATATTCATTAACAGAGGTCCAAGGCGACGATTTGAGTTCATTGCTTTTGACGGCGTCCGCATTGCGGGATTTGCACAAAGGCCGAGTGGTCACCTTTTCAGCGAAGATTTTCGTGCCGTTGACCAATCTGTGCCGCGATTTTTGCGGTTACTGCACGTTCCGCAAGGCGCCGGGCGAGCCGGGCGCCAAATCGATGACCCTCGATGAAGTCTTGCGTGTGGTGCGCCAAGGCAAAGCGCTAGGTTGCACCGAAGTGCTTTTCAGCCTCGGCGACAAGCCGGAAGCGATTTACCCGGAGATGAAACAGTTCTTGGCCGAGCGCGGCCACCAGCGCACGCCTTGCTGCTGCCCGGTGCTGCTCATGACGACGCGCCGGACAAGAAGCCGGCGGCGCGGCTGCGCACATTGGAACTGGCCGGCGAACTACGGATTCCCTTTACCACCGGAATTCTTATCGGCATCGGTGAGAACTGGCAGGAGAGAATCGATTCTCTGCTCGCGATCCGCGAGTTGCACCAGCGCTACGGTCATATTCAAGAAGTAATCGTGCAGAATTTTCGCGCGAAACCGAGGACTCCGATGAGCGCGCATCCGGATGCGACCAAAGACGACATGGTCAAGACAATTGCGCTGGCGCGCTTGGTTCTCGGCGGCGCGATGAACATCCAGGCGCCGCCCAATCTGACGCCGGACGGGTACGAATTATATTTGGACGCCGGGATCAACGACTGGGGCGGCGTGTCGCCGTTGACGCCCGATTTTATCAACCCGGAAGCGCCTTGGCCGGCATTACAAATATTACAACAGAAAAGCGCGCGGGCGGGTTTCGAACTCAGGGCGCGCTTGCCAGTTTATCCGGAGTTTATCCGCGAGGGCGACAAATTCCTGGCGCCGTCGCTGTTGCCCTTCATTGAATCGCACTGTGACGCTGATGGTTTAGTCAAACACAACGGCCCGCTGGAGAATTTTCCAACCCTCCATCACTCCAACCCTCCAGTGGCTCCAGGACTCGCTTCATGATCGTCGTTCTCACCGGCGGCACCGGCGGGGCCAAGTTGGTTGAAGGACTAGCCGGCGAAATCGATCCCGCCGAGCTGACCATCATCTGCAACACCGGCGACGACGCGGTGTTTCACGGGCTTTACGTGTCGCCGGATATTGATACGATTACTTACACACTCGCCGGCTTGAGCGATCCAGTCAAAGGCTGGGGCATCGCCGGCGATACGTTCACGGTGCTGGAGCAACTCAACCGCTTGGGCAACGATGCGTGGTTCAATCTTGGCGATAAAGATTTCGCGACGCATATTTCGCGCACGCGATTGATGAATGAAGGCGGCAAGCTAACCGAAATCACCGATCGGATACGCCGCTTGCTCGGGGTTCAATCGACAATCCTGCCGATGTCCGACGACCGTGTCGAAACTCGGGTGACGACAACGCAAGGGGAGATTTCTTTCCAAGAATATTTTGTCAAAGATCGTTGGCGCGCCGAAGTGACCGCGGTTCATTTCGCCGGCGCTGCAAGTAGCCGGCCTGCACCCGGTGTGATTGCGGCGATTCTTAATGCCGAGGCGATCATCGTTTGCCCGAGCAATCCGATTACCAGTATCGGTCCAATACTTGCCGTTCCCGGAATTCGCTCAGCATTAGCCGAAAGTGCCGCGCCGATGGTCGGCGTCAGCCCGATTATCGGTGCATCGGCAATCTCTGGGCCCGCACATAAGCTGATGCTCGCCAGCGGTTTTAAAGCTTCCGCACTCGGAGTAGCCGATTGTTACCGCGATTTTCTCGACATGTTACTGGTTGGCGCTGAGGATGCTGCGTTGCGTGAAGCGATTGAGAATTTGGATATCAACGTGATCGCTACAGACATCCGAATGGCAGACCGCGCTCACAGACGCCGCCTGGCGCGCGAGGTCTTGGCCTTGGCGCGAAAATGGTCTAGAAAACCTCTTTCTGGTTTGCCATGAACGTCGTCGCACTGATGCCTGTGAAAGGTTTTCGCAATGCCAAGCAACGGCTTAGCCCGTTATTGGGTAGCGCGGCGCGCGAGCTTTTGGCGGAAACCATGTTCCGCGATATTTTGCGCCAAGTGCGGCTGGCGCGCGGACTGGCCGCGACATTCGTGGTTACCGGGGATGACAAGGTCGCTTCTATCGCAGCAGCGGCGGGTGCGGCAGTGATTCGCGAAAGCGGCGAAAACGGCGAGACCCGTGCCGTCGACTTCGCGCGGCTTGAGCTCAAGCAGGCCGGTTGCGAAGCGGTGCTGATTCTGCCCGGCGATATGCCGTTGGTGCGCGCGACCGACATCGAACAGATTCTCGCGCAAGTTCCGTTTCGCGCAACCGCGCCATTCGCATTGCTAGTGCCGTCGCACGATCGCTTGGGAACCAACGCTTTGCTCTTGGCGCCGCCGGATGTGATTCCATTGCGCTTCGGTTACGACAGCTTCACTTTTCATTCGGCGCAAGTGATTGCTCGAGGCCTGCCGCAGCGCTATTTTGAAAACGCGCATATCGCGCTGGATATTGACGAGCCCGAGGATCTCGAGCGCTTTCTTTCTTATGATCTCGCCGACGGCGATTCGACGCTCGTGGCGCGCGAGCTGTTAGGCCGACAAGGCACAGAGTTAAGTCGCGGTTCCGGTGGCTTATGAAGCGGTTGGAGCTTTTTGGCCTCGAAGGGATCGGTGAAGTTAACGCCGGCGATTCGATCGGCGCGCTAATCTGCGTTGCTTGCGCGCGCCAAGGGATCGAGCTCGTGGTCGATGATGTGTTGGTGGTGGCGCAGAAAATTGTTTCCAAAGCCGAAGGACGAATGGTGCGCTTGGATGGAGTTGAGCCTTCCGCGCGCGCGCGACAGTTGGGTCAGGAATTGGACAAGCAGGCTGAACTTGTCGAAGTGATTCTCAGCGAAAGCCGCAAGGTCATCCGTACCGGCGGTCGAGCGCTGATCGTCGAGACTCATCATGGCTTTGTTTGCGCCAACGCGGGCGTCGATCAGTCCAATGTCGGACTCGGCCTAGTCGCGTTGCTGCCGAAAGATGCCGATCATTCGGCTCGGGAAATTCGCCGCGAGATTCAAACCCGCACGGGAAAAACCGTCGGCGTGATTATCAGCGACAGTTTCGGCCGGGCGTGGCGTGTGGGCACGGCAGATGTGGCGGTGGGCTTGGCGGGCATAAAACCGATTAAAGACGAGAGAGGCTTGAAGGACCGCCACGGCTACAAATTGAAAGCCGCTGTGGCGGCGATCGCGGACGAAATCGCGTCCGCGGCAGAGTTAGTCATGGGCAAGCGCGACGGCGTTCCCGTCGTGATCGTGCGTGGTTATGAAATAGAAAAAAAGGAGGATGGATCGGTGCACGAGCTTTTGCGCCCCGAGGCGGAAGATCTTTTTCGCTAGATCGAATTTAAAAATGGAAAATT
The DNA here is from genome assembly GCA_016844625.1 of Deltaproteobacteria bacterium. Taxonomy (GTDB): domain Bacteria; phylum Desulfobacterota; class Binatia; order UBA9968; family UBA9968; genus DP-20. The sequence continues at coordinate 3,667 of JAERMN010000328.1, read as the reverse complement.
TCGCTGTGGCTATCGTCGGCGGCACCGGAAACTTAGGCAGCGCCTTGGCGCTGCGTCTGGGCGCGCCGGGAGTGAAAATTATCATCGGCTCGCGCGATGCGGAGAAGGCCAAGAAGGCGGTGGAAACTTTGCAACCGCATCTTCGCGCCGGTGAGATGTTCGGTACGACCAATCGAGAAGCAGTGAAAGACGCGAACTTTGTCGTCATCGCCGTGCCCTACGAGGGGCAAGCGCAGATGGTGCAGGATTTAAAAGGCCAACTGGCTGGCAAGATCGTCATCGACACCGTGGTGCCATTAAACAAAATCCAGCCGTTCGTCCCGCCGGCCGGTTCGGCGTTGCAGGAGGCACAGCAGATTATCGGCGACGAAGCACCGGTGATCGGCGCGCTGCATAATATTTCCGCGGTTGATTTGGGCGATATCAATGCACCGCTCGGCGACGTGCTGGTGTGCGGCGACAACGCCGAAGCAAAACAGAAAGTGATGGAGATTATTACCCGCATCGGCGCGATGGCCTATGACGCCGGTCCGGCGAGCAACGCCTACGTGATCGAAGGCTTGACGGGTGTCATCATCGCGCTCAACCGCAAGTACAAGTCTAAGCACGGCAGCATCAAGATCACCGGCATCGGTGGACATTAACGGCTATTGCGCAACCTCCAAGAAAATCCACGCCGAGTAAAAATTACCAGCACCGTAACATTTGTGTCGGCGGGATGGGTATCACGATCCGTCGCGCTGACAAATAATGCTTAATTTTCCGCGAAATTGTCGCCAGTGCCCGCTGGCTCGCTAATTGCCTATGGCTATCTACCATATGGCAAAACAAAAAACCCAATTACTCGCATTAAGTCTAGTCTCGACTCTCTGTCTTAACGGTTGCGCCGCCGTCGGCATGACTCTTTTCGGCGTTGGCGCCGGTGTTACCACCGGCACCTCGGTGGCTTACACCTTGGACGGGATTGCGTACCGAACTTTCACCGCACCCCTGTCACAGGTGGAAACCGCGACTCGGACGGCACTCGATCGCATGGGCATCAAGGTCGATTCGACAGCAAAAACCGACCAGGGAAAAGCGATCCGGGCGACGTCTAACGATCGTGATATCGAAATCGAGCTGGAAATGGTCAGTTCTAAGACGACCCGAATCCGCACCGTGGCGAAGCAAGGGATCTTTTTTAAAGATCGCGCCACCGCCGGTGAGATCATTATTCAAACGGAGAAAGTTTTGGGACTTAGCTAAATCTTTCGTTGACCACGCTGCTCGCGGCGTGGACATTTAAATGGGAACGCCGGTCTGGTGCTTGGAACGGCGGCGCTGGGGCGAGCGGATATGACCAGCGATTTGAACAACCAGGCGACGACGATGAATAACCTGTCGACCAGCCAGGGAGAAAGCCATGTCACGGGTAAGATCGCCGGTGACTTCAGTTCGTTTCTCGGTTCGGATTCCAACGCTGTCGTCACTGGGCTACGAAACGGCACGCCGATCAATTTGACTAGGACCACGACCACGGCAAGCAGCGCTCCGGGCGGGGCACCGATCACTACGACCACCACAACGACCATTACACCGCCGACCGGTCATATGGGGCATGGCAACGTTTATATTTCGCTCGCCCTGGCGAAATACAAACTGAGTACAATGGGGATTACCGAGCCGACGCCGCAGCAGTTGCAGGCGGCATTGACCGGCGGCACGATTACGCAAACGACCGCGACGGGGACGACGACGACGACCACCATGCAAGGTATTCTTACCATGCGCAGTCAGAACATGGGCTGGGGAAAGATCGCGCAGGAGCTTGGCACCAAGCTCGGTCCGGTAATCAGTGGCATGAAAAGCGCCAACCATCAATTGGCCAGCGCTGCCATCACATCGTCTAAGCAGAGCGGTGTGACCGGCGCGAGCGGGCAGGCGAGTGATTCATCAAAGAGTGGGATTGTGTCCGGCAGCGGTAAGTCGCACGGCAACTCCGCTCAAGGCATGTCCAGCGGCAAGGGCTCAGGCAGCGGTATCGTGAGCGCTTCCGGCAAAGGGCAGGGTAACGCCTATGGCGCGCAGCATAGCAGCATAGTCAGCGGCGGTGGCGGCGCAGCTTCCAGCAGTGGCATTGTTTCGGCCAGGGGCGGTAGCAGCAATGGCCTAACTCATGGCAAAGGTCAGAGCAAATAGGCTAATTTAACTTATCGATGGTTTACGATAGGAGAACTTCGGTGAATAAACATAGACGAGCGTTTCTTAAAATTTCGATCTTCGCTGCTATTTCCATGCTAAACGGCGGGACAGCCGTTGCACTGGATACTAAGCGACCAGAACGCTTCTCGGCGGATGAACGGCGAATCATCGAGGACTACTACCACCAGGGAAAGAAAGCGAAGAAGAAGGGCTTGCCGCCGGGCTTAGCGAAACGAGGCGGCAATCTGCCGCCGGGCTTGCAGAAAAAGCTCGATCGCGACGGCAAGTTGCCGCCCGGTTTACAAAAACGGTTAGAGCCGTTGCCAGTCGACTTAGACCGTCGGCTGCCGCGTCTGCCAGAGTATTACGAACGGGTGATTCTTGAGCGCGATATTGTTCTCATCGACCGGCGCACCAACCGGATACTCGATATCATTGAAGGCGTGATCGGCTTGGTAACCGGTCATTAGCTGTCGGCTCTATTCCGTTCTCAGTCGGGCCCGCGCCGATCGCCTCCCCTAGCGGGATTCTCCCAACATTCAAACCCCTTAGCCGGGACCGGCAAATCCGGTCCCGGCGGTTAACCTTTGCCCGTTTCGGGCGTCTAATCTGTTAAAGCGGTTCGCACCTGTTGGCGTCTGACAAAGCATAAGGCATATGGTTGAGAGCGAAGATTGCCGCGACGAAGAGTTGGTAGAGCTCTGCCAGCGCGGCCAGAGTCAGTACTTTGAGCCGTTGGTGCGCCGCTATATGCAAAAAGCTTTTCATATCGCCTTCGGCTTTACGCGCGAAACCGAGAGTGCCAAAGATTTATCTCAGGACGCCTTCTTGCGCGCTTACACAAAGATCAAACAGTTCGATGGCCGGTCGAGTTTTTACACTTGGTTTTATCGCATCTTGGTTAATCTCTGTCTCGACCACGCGCGCCATCATAGTAAGGTGGCTTGGGAGTCATTAGACAATCTGAGAGACAAGCCCGGCGCGGAGCGGCAGTTTGCCGATAGCCGCTCGCAGCCGGATCAAGAAGCGATCGCCGGCGAGGCGACCCGGCGAGCGAGCGAAACTCTGGAAGCGATGCCCAACAAGCAACGAACGGCTTTTATGCTGAGAAACGATCAAGGATTATCGATCGCTGATATAGCCAAGGTTATGAAGACAACCGAAGGAACGGTGCGGGTCTATTTGCACCGGGCGGTGGCCGCGCTGCGCCAGAGTCTGGTTGAGTTCGTTTAGGGAGAGCAGTCATGAAACATGCAATGCCGCTCGATAACGCCTGTAAGAACTTCGAAGAAGATATGGTGCTCTACTACTATGGGGAAAACAGCGGCGCCGAGCGCCGGCGCGTCGAACAACATCTTTCAAGCTGTGTTAGCTGCCAAGGCTTTGTCGCCGATCTCAACCGCGTGCTACGGCCCATGGCTGAGCAGCAAAAGATGCCGCAGACTTTTTGGGATAACTACTACCGTGAAACTGTCGCCAAGCTTGC
>JAERMN010000327.1 GCA_016844625.1 Deltaproteobacteria bacterium | reverse complement strand
GTCGCGCCGATGGAATATCCCACGCTGCGCACGATTGAGAGAAAAGCCGAGCCGACGCCGAGGCGGTGGCGCGGCACCGCGGTCATGAGCAGATTATTATTCGGCGTCTGGAACAGTCCCATGCCGATGCCCACCAAGGCCAGGTAGAGAATAATCTCCAACGACGAAGACGCTTGAGAAAGAAAACTCAAAAGGATGAAGGCAACTCCGGTGACGCTCAGACCTATGGCGCAGAGACGTTCGGGAACAAATCGTTCCGACATCCAGCCCGTCAGCGGCGCCAGCAATGCCATCGCCAACGGCGTCGGTGCGACCAGGAAACCGGCGCGGAGCGGATCCAAACCCATGGCGAGCTGCAGAAAGAACGGCATGAGTAAAATGCTCACGCTCATGGCGACGAAACTGATCCAGCGCGCGCTGTTGCCCAAAGTGAACGCCGGGATGCGAAACAGCGCTAGGTCGAGCAAAGGAAAGCTCACGCGTTTTTCCCAGCGGATAAACAAGCCTAGCGCAGCGAGACCAAGCACCAAAGGAATGCTAACCAGTAAACTTTGCCAGCCGGCTTTTTGCGCCGTGGCGAAGCCGAACAATATGAGTGAGATGCTGCACGCGAATGACAACGCGCCGGTTAAGTCGAAGGGCTCCCGCTTTGCCGTCGTGGCGCGGAAACTTTCCGGCGGCAATAGCACCCGCGCGGCGGCGCAACCGACGAAGGCGAGCGCGGCGGAAACAAAAAAATTCGAGCGCCAACCCAAACTATGGGTCAGTAAACCGCCGATGACCGGACCGAGCGTGTAGCCGATCGCTGAGATCGAGCCGCCGGCGATGCCCATCGCCCGGCCGCGCTCCTCGGGCGGAAACAGCGCAGTCACCAAAGCGAAATTATTCGCCATGATCAGCGCGCTGCCGGCGGCTTGCAGAGCGCGAAAGATTAATAACTGTGCAGTATTTTGCGCCGAGCCCGCGGCGATCGCGCTCACGCCGTAAAGCACAAAGCCGGTGAGGAATAATCGCCCCACGCCGACTAAATCCGATAGCCTGCCGCATGGCAGATAAAGCGAAGCGGTGATTAACGCATAGGCCAGCGCGATCCAACTCGCTAAGGTCAAATCGGCGTTGAACTCAGTGATGATCAACGGCAGCGCGATGCTGAGCTGGCCGGTGTCAGCGGTGACGATCAAGGTCGCGATCGACGCCACGGATAACGACCACCAACGACTGCGCGAAGGCGGTGGAACATTGTCGTGTAACGAGGCCATCTAGAATTTTAAGCGGGAATCACTCTCGGTCAGTTCAAAGGTTCAAGGTTCCAGGTTCAAAGTTTCCAGACGCGCACGATCGACCCCGCCTTAAACTTTGAACAATAAACGAAGCCACTTCGCGGCCGGGGTATTGACCCCGCCCCATTTAATGGTTCCACGCTGAAATCAGCGTGGTCAACAACAAATTTAAACCTTTGAACGGATGTTTTTTACTTGATCACCGGCCAATAGCGCCCCTTGCGGCGTATCAGAGCAAGCGGCGCGCCGTACAGTTCTTTCAGCACGCGCGGCTGCAAAACATCCCGCGTCTTGCCCGAGTAGAGCACTTTGCCGCTACCCAGCACCAACGTCTTGCCGAAAAGCGGTAGGATCTCTTCGACGTGGTGCGTCACGTAGATCAGCGCGGGAACTTTTTTTTGCTTGCCTAGCGAACTGAGGCTGGTTAAAAAATTCTCCCGTGCCCCAGGGTCCATGCCGGCGCAAGGCTCGTCGAGTATGATCAGGTAAGGCTTGGTCATGCGCGCGCGGGCGATCAAAACTTTCTGCTGCTCGCCTTGGGATAGCGTGCCGAACTCTTGATTGGGCAAATAGCCGCAGCCCATCTCGACCAGATAGCGCAACGCCGAGCGATAATCGCTCGCGGTCGCTGCACCACCGAACTGTTCCAGCAGACCGATCTGCGCGAACTTGCCAGACACAACCGTGCGAAGCGCTTTTTCGGTCTCCGGTATTTCCGCCGCCAGCGACGAGGTCACCCAGCCGATGCTTTTTCGGAGCTCGCGCAGATTGAGCAGAGTTTTGCCTCTGCGACGAACCGTACCGCCAGCGTTGGGCCAGAGAAAGCCGCAGGCGACCTTAAGCAGAGTCGACTTCCCCGCCCCATTGGGCCCGAGAATCGCCCAGTGCTCGCCCGGTTGCACGGTCCAGTTAATGGAATCAAGAATTTTCTTGCCGTTGGCGCGATACGAAACGTCACGAAGCTCGAGGGCGGGGATCTTATTCACGGCGGGATCGAATCTTTCAACGGCGAATGGTTAACTCTTAAACCAAATGCGCCGCGGATGAAAGCTAGCCCAGCGCGGCAACCTTCGGCAGGCCGCGCAAAAGCGCGCCCGACGTCGCGGAAAAGTTCATCGAAATAAATGACATCGTCGACGCTGCGAAAATGTGCGCGCTGGTGGCAATGGAAATCTGCGGGTAACTTCTTGAGTCCGAAAAAAATCCTATTCGCTCTCCCGCTTTCAGGAGAGCGGATAGATGAGGGTAAACTTCCGATCCCGACTGCTACGTGCCTATTGCGCCCGCGCGAATTAGCTCAACCACATGCTGCCGCCCGAGATTGATCACCGCCACTTCATCCGAGCTTTCACAACCGACGAAGGCCAACTCACCGTCGGAGCTGAACGCGATATGCGCCGGCGCCGCGCCGAGCCATCGGGACGGAGAACCAGAACATAACTTTCATCCGCACCGGCAGCGCGCCGACGCGCGCGCACTTCGGAATTCGTGCCGCGCAAACGCAGATATTGCTCTTTCAAGCGATCGACCTGCCGGTCGTTAGTCAGCGCGTGAAGATCGAGGTTAACCGATTCAGTCGGCATGAATGTAAACGAATTGGAGTAATAAAGTATTGGTTCATCCGGAAACCCAATACTCCAGTACTCCATCACTCCAATACTCCAATCTCTACTGCTTGAACCGCGAGAACACTTGCAGCGCGTTCTTCTCGAATATTTTCGCCTTATCTTCCGCCGTGAGCCAAGGTATGGCTTCAATATTCGGCCGCACGTCGTCGTACCATTTGCCCGTGCGCGGATCAGTCTTCGACCCCGCGCCTGGCCGTTCCGTGCCGAACAGACAACGATCGGGACCGCAGATTCTGAACAGCAGCTTCAAGGACTCGACATTGTACAACGCGCTATCGAAGTAGAGCTGTTTGAGGCGCTGATCGAAAGTCTCCGTGTCGTTGGGGCCGCGCAACTGCGAGCGCCAACGGCCGACTTGATACGGTACCGAGCCGCCGCCGTGCGAGATGATCAGCTTTAATTTGGGAAAATCTTTGAACACGTTGGAATCGACCAAGGAGAGAATCGCGATGCTCTCCTCCGTGATGAAGTGGCCGTGAAACGACTCGCGCGGATTTTTACAGCTTGCGCCGTGCACCAAGCCGGGGATGTCCATCTTTACCATCTTTTCGTAGAGCGGGTACCAATACTCCTGTCCCATGGCGGGAGTTTGGCCATCGCCTTCACCCGGATCGGGGTTGATCATGATGCCGACGAAGCCAAGATCGTTGATGATGCGATCGATCTCATCGAACGTGTTGGTCACCGCCACGCCGGCATTTTGCGGCAGTCCGCCGATGGCGCGAAACTTGTTCGCTTCCATCTTCACTTGCAGCGCCAGCGCGTCGTTGACCGCCTGGCAATACCAGTGAACGATTTTTTCTGGCTTTGCCGAGTGCATCATGGTGTAGGGCCGCGGTGAAATGAAGGCGAAATCAGTGCCGACTTCATTGAGCACCTCGGAATGTTTGTGCCCTTGCCACTTGGCCTGTTCGATATGTTTTTCAGTAACGACCGCACCGCGCGGTTTGTGAAATCCCGCGCTGTTGATCAAGCCGGCTTGAAAAGTTTGCAATTGCTCGCCGGCAACGATGTGATTGTGAATGTCGATGATCATGAAACGATCCTCCTCAGTAAATTGTTCTCTTAACTAGCAGAGAAGCGCGCAAACGCAAAGACCTGCGTTGAACCAGTTCAAATCGTTCAATCGCTACGCTCCGTTCAACCGCTTCGCTCCGTTCAAACCGTTAATACCTCCGAACACGGTTTGAACGATTTGAACTGCTTGAACGGTTTGAACATCCTCAATTCTTCCGCCTCGGCGGCTTCAGCATAAGACTGAGAAACGCCGATATCACCAACACGCCGCCGAAAATCGCAAACGGCAGCCCATAGCCGCCGGTAATGTCGAAAAGAAAACCAAAGAACGGCGGGCCGATGGCGGCAAGAAAGTGCGAGATCAGTAAACCCATGCCGCGAATCTTGCCGAGCGATTGGCGGCCAAAATAATCGGCCCAAAGAATGTCGGGCAGCACCATATTGCCGCCGAGACCGATGCCGTAGAGAAGGAATCCGCCGTAAAGACCAAACAGATTGCCCGTCAAGATCGCCATGGCCAAGCCAACGCCTTGAATCACGAAGCGCAGCGTCGCGGCGTAGCGCGCGCCGATTTTTTCCGCAAGGAGTCCCCAGCCGAGCGGCGAAGCTAGCTGCATCGAAGCAATAATGCTCATCACCGTCGCGGCGATCACGGCTGAATAACCGAGATCGGTAACATAAGAGTAAACATGCAGATTGAGCCCGGTGACACCGATGCTGGAAATGCCGAAGGTAATCACCAGCAACCAAAACGCCGTCGTCCGCGCCGCGTCGCCGCGCGTCCACATCAGGTCCTGCGCACCGGCCTGCGCCGCGCCGACAGTGGTTTTCTTCGGCCTCGCCATATCATCGGCAACCGGCGCCGATGCGCCATCGGGCAACAGACCCATCGCTTCCGGCGTGCGCCGGATGATCAACAGCGCCGGCACGACCAACAAGCCAAGCGTCATCAAACCGAACGCCAACCAAGTCTGACGCCAGCCGAGCCAGATAATCAGCGACGCCGCCACTACGGGCATACAGACTTTAGCGAAACCAACGCCCATGCTGGAGATCGCCAGCGCACGGCCGCGATAGCGGCTAAACCACTGGACGATGATAACGTTCACCACCATGTAACCCATCATCGAATCGCCCAGGGTCACCAGCGTCAGGCGAATCCCGACAAACTGCGCGAAATTATCGATGTGGCTCAGCAGAAAATAACCGACGGCGACGATACCGGTGCCGATCACCATCAACCAGCGCCCGCCGTAGCGGTCAACCAGCGTGCCGACCAGCGGCGCGATGCACGCGGCGATGATGCCTTCGCCGGAGCGTAGTAACGAAAAGACGCCGCGCGAGACGCCGAGATCGGCGGTGAGCGGCTTTAGGAAAATGCTCATCGTGCTGGCAAGAGCGAATGACGAGGCAACGTTGGCGAGAAAGCCGACACCGACGATGTACCAACCGTAAAAAATTCTCTGGCGTTTAGAAGTTCGCACCGAGTCTGCTGGCGTCTCCACAAGATTGATTTAGCAGGAAGCCGACAACCGGCGCAATCAATTGGCAATTTTTGTGAGAGCGCGATTGGCGCGGAACCGGGGGCATGAACATTTGCTGGCGCGCCACGTCTAACTGTTTAGTAATTTTCGCTGAATCGTCAAGCCTGGCAGCACCAGGCGATTTCTTGTAGCCTTGAATCTCGATCGCGCAGCGAAAGGAATTCCAATGAAAATAATTCTGGCGACCTTCACCGCTCTGTTATTATCGGCGTCCACCATTTTCGCGCAGCCGATTGCCGATCGGCCGCGACCGCCGTCCATCACCGTTAACGGCGAAGCAACCATCGCCGCAGAGCCGGATCAAGCCCAGATCGATATTGGCGTCACAACCCAAGCACGCAACGCGCCTGACGCGTCGAGGGAAAACGCCGAACGGCTCGCGCGCGTGCTCGCCGAGGTAAAAAAACTCTTGGGCAAAGGCGATGAAGTCAAAACCAGCGGTTACGCGCTCAATCCACAATATCGCTATCCGCAGGGCGGCAAGCCGGAGATCGTCGGCTACACGGCGAATAACATAGTGCGGATCAAGACGGCTAAACTCGATGAAGTCGGCAAGATGATCGACGCCGCCATGCAAGCCGGCGCCAATAACATCAATCGTTTAATGTTCACGCTAAAAGACGAAGAAGCCGCTCGATTAGACGCGCTGCGTCAAGCTTCGGCAAAAGCCAAAGCCAAAGCCGAAGCGATCGCCGCGTCGCTCGGACTAAAAGTCTTACGAATTTCCACCGTCACCGAAGGCGAGCGATCTTTTCAACCAATCTATCGCCAAGCGCCGATGGCGCGCGGCGAAGCCCTCGCCGCCGCCGCGCCGACGCCGGTGGAACCGGGAGCGGTCGAAGTGCGCTCGACCGTAACGCTCACGGTGGAGGTCGGCGAACGGTAGTCATCTGCCGGTTGGAATCCGACCATACATTTCTCGGTTGGAGTACTGGAGTGATGGAGTAATGGGGTATTGGGATTTCCCGATCCGACCCATCACTCCAAAACTCCAGTACTCCAATTCCTCGTCACCCTTCAAACCGCCCCGGATCTTTGTAGTAATGCTTGTAATACCACTCGGCGATGTCCCATCCGGTCGTGCGCCACACGCCTTCGTGCGAACACATGTAGTCGAGAGCCTTGTCGAGATAGTTGATGCGAAACGGCATGCCGATCACGAACGGATGGAGCGGTAGACAGAGCACCCGCCCGCCTGACGCGCTGTCTTTGTAGAGCGTATCGAAGTGATCGCAAACCATCCGATAGTACTGCTCCGGGGTGTGATTCTCGCGCTGAAACACTCGGATGTCGTTGACGCCCAGTTCGTAAGGCACCACGATCATCCGTCCGCTCTTCACCCGCATCGGCGTCGGCTGCTCATCGTTGCCCCAGTCGCAGACGTATTCGAAACCTTCCACGGCGAGATGATCCGGCGTGTCGTAAGTCTCACCTAGGCCCGGACCCAACCAGCCTTTCGGCGCTTTGCCGGTCGCCTTGGTGATAATCCCTTTGACCTTGCGAATGATGCCGTGCTCTTCTTCGGGCGCGTAGTCGAGCATCGAAATACTATTGGTCATGCCGTGACCGAGCCACTCCCACTTACGCTTATTGCCCTCTTCGATGATCACCGGGTGCTGCTCGCACACTTCGGCGTTGAGCAGCACGCTGGCGCGAATGCCGTATTTGTCGAGCACGTCCATGATGCGGAAGACGCCGACGCGCGAGCCATAGTCGCGCAGCGTGTAGCCCGGCACGTCCGGCGTATGATTGCTGCCCGAACCGCGGATCGGCATGTTGTAGTGGAAGTACTCTATATTTGGCGCCACCCAGAGCGCGATGCGACCGTGATTGGGCCATTCTATTTTCGGCCGGCGAATAATCGGTGCATA
>JAERMN010000037.1:387-13365 GCA_016844625.1 Deltaproteobacteria bacterium | reverse complement strand
CCGTCGGGTACCCAGAATAGCCGATGCAATCCCATGACGTGATCGATGCGCAGCATCTTGGCGAAACGTAAATGGTTGCGCACGCATTGGATGTAGTGGCGATAACCCTGGCGCCGTAACCCCTCTGGATGGAGCGGCGGAAAACCCCAGCTCTGCCCCTTGGTGAAAAATCCGTCCGGCGGCGCGCCGCCGCTGGCGTCAAGCGCGAACACATCGCGCTCGCGCCAGACATCGTAACCGTCGCGGCTGACTCCCAGAGGGAAATCCAGATACGGCGACGGGCCACCGGCATCGGACTTCTCGCCCAATGCCCGCATTTGCTCCTGAGCGCGCCATTGCACGTAAAGATGATAGCGCTTGACGGATGCATCATAGTCCTCGGCGCGTAATTTGCCGTCTCGGCTTGCGCTCGGCCAGCGCTGCCAGGGCTTGCCTTCGCGCTCGGTTTTGGCGCGGAACTCGGCGTAGTCTTGAGCGCCCGGATGCGTCGAGACGAATCGTTCAAATTCACCGCGTTGATCGGAAGGTTTGTTCAGTAAACAGCAGAGAAGCTCTTCCAAGATCAATCGCTTGGTCGTCATGATTTGCCGATACTCAACCAACGGTGCGGCGCGCAGCCGTTCTAGCTCGTCGGCAAAACTCGCTGTATTGATAAGCGCTTTGGCGGCCGGGGAGGACTGGAATTCCGCCAAGCGCGTCACATCGAGATAAAACTCGTTCCAGAACAGACGGCTCACCGGCGAGTAGGGACTTGGGTTATACGGTTCGCTGAGAAATGTCGCCGGCAGCGGCAAGGTGCCAACCATATCGGCGCCCAGCTGAGCGGCGAATTCCGTCAGCGCTGCGAGATCGGAAAAACTACCGGCGCCCCAACTATTCTCAAAACCAAGCGCATAGAGAGGACAGAAAAGACCCCAGCGATGTGCGTCACGCTGCACCGGTGCAAAGCTTCGCGACGGCGCGGAAAACAGCTGGGACTCCAATTCGAGAGCGCCGATTTGCAGATATAGACGTTGATAGCCGTGCGGGATGGTTTCAGGAAGAGTTAGCTTTTGGACCACGTAACGCGATCCTTCAACGTCCCTTGGTAGCGACTTTGCGCACGGGTTTTCTCGACATTGACCGGCGCGAGCCTCCCCCTCTTCCAAGACGACGCAATAGCGCACCGGAGTCTCGGCCAGTTGTAACGGCAGGCGTAGTTTCAAATGTAACGGCGCGCCGTCCCAGGCAACCAACACCGGTTCGATGGCGCGCTGGGCCAAACTGTTGCGCCGCTCGCGCAGCGCGCCGGCGACATCGGACATGGTTTCGGCGTGCGCGCCGAGCATGCGCAGCACGCTCAGAAGCGCTTCCGCCGGCGGTTCGTTTATCCGGCCGAAAACGTCGTGGTACGTCCCCTGAATGCCGTACTGCCGCGCCAAGGAGCGCAGCTGGTTTTTTTCAGAGATCACGTTACGTTCACTCATTTCGCTCGATTAATTCTAAAATCCCCTCGATCGGCACGCTCACCCAATCGGGGCGATTGTTCAGTTCATAGCTCAATTCGTAGACCGCTTTCTCGAGCAGGTACACGTCGAGCATGAGTCTCAGTTCGGTGCGGGATTTCGGCAAAAAAGCCGCTTGCAGCGTCGTGTCGAAGTAGCCCTTCAAGTAGTTTACCGACACCCAGCGGTTCCAGAAACGCGCCCAGGGTTGCAGTTGGGTAAGATCTTCAGGACGGTAGCCGGCGCTCTTGATCTTGCTCACCACCGCGTAATTAAAAGAGCGCAGCATGCCCGCCACATCTCGCAGCGGCGAGCGCTTGATGCGGCGCTCCGTGATTGGGCGGGCCGGTTCTCCCTCAAAGTCGATGATGACAAAATCCTTGCCCGTGAAAAGCACCTGTCCGAGATGATAGTCGCCGTGGCAGCGAATGCGCATGGCGTGGATTCTGGCTTCGAAGATTTGGCGAAAGCGCTCGAAAATCACGCTTTCCAACTTCACGACCTTTTCGGCGTCGGCGCGGAGTGGTTCGGCAAGCCTCTTGAGCCGTTCGCCCAATAGCGTGAGCGCTTGGTCCGCCAGCGTGCGCATGCTCTGGTAGAGCGAACGGCGGTAAAGCGCTGTAAAAGGCTCCGGCGCAAACGCCGGGCTCGTGGTGTCCGACCCTAGTGCCATGTGCAGCTCCCCGGTGCGCTGCCCTAGCAGATGAGCCGACTGCAGATAGGACCCGATCAATTCCTGGGCCAACGCCGGCAGTTCGTGTTCCGTCAACTCCACCAATGGCTGCGCGGGTAGCACCGCCTGTTCGGCGTTTCTCGGATGGGTTAGAATTCCCTCGAAGAAATGGCCCAGGCTATCCAGCGTGTAGTGCCAGGCGTCGCCCTCGTTTGGAACCCATCCCTGCAGAATAGCCACCGTCGCGGGCTCGCCCTTGCCCTTGCGCATTTCCAAATAACCGGCGAGGGGCGGCGTATGGGAGAAAGCAGCATTCTCGGTTAGAAAGCGGCTCATCTCGAGATCGGGATTGATTCCCTCGGTGACGCGGCGGAATAGTTTCAAAATCATCCGGTCGCCGTAGATCACTGAACTATTGGACTGTTCGCGCTTAAGCACCGACGGCTCCAGATTGGCGTCCGGGCCGCTCCGGACTTTGCGGAAGACCTTGGACGGCTGCGTCATCAATTCCCCACCCAGGCCTTTAAAGCGCCGGCCCCGCTCTATCGCCGAAAGCAGCGCCTTGCAAAAATTGGCATCGTAGAGAGAGTCGTAAAGAAGCCCTTCGGTGTCGCGATTCTTTTCCTTGACTCGTAGGAGCGCGACCGCGGCTTGTGGGTTTGCCTGGCGTAGTTCGAAGGCGCGGTCGCCCGCGGCGAAGGCGAGGGGCAGCAAATAGGTCTCCGGCGTGGCGCCAAGAAACTGAACTTCCCAGGTGGTGATGTAGGCGCCTACGGAATCGACTTCGAACGGAATAATATCAACATTCTTCACCGAGCGTATTTGCTGCCCCTTGCCGCCGAACCAACGGCAACCCATGAAATACGCCGGCAGCGTGCGCTCGAGAATCGTGCGCGACTTGCCCTCAAAAATCTGCTCCCAAGAGCCGGCCACCGTCAACTTTGCCGGTTCGAATCCTTCGACCACCGCGCGCGCTTCGGCAATCTGCGCTTGCTCGAGTTTGAACCAGTAGAAGGCGTGCGGGCCGAAGGTGAGGAAATAGGGCAAGTCGCCTATGGGTGGGAAGCGGGTATGGCCGAACAACTCCACCGGCACCATGCCTTTGTATGCGGACAGATCGAGTTCCGCGCAATTAACAAAACGGGAAAGGTTGGCGGCCACCAGGATAATTTCATCCTTGTAGCGGCGGATGAAAACCAGCGTCTTTCGATTTTCCGGTAAGAGAAATTCGATACTGCCTTCGCCGAAGGCGCGGTAGCTTTTGCGCAGGACGATCAAACGTTTCATCCACCAGAGCAGCGAGCTGGGATTTTGCTGGTGCGCCTCAACGTTGACCGTTTCGAAATGATGCTCGGGATCGATGATCACCGGCAAAAACAGCTTCTGCGGATTCGCGCGGGAAAAGCCCGCGTTGCGGTCAGCGCTCCATTGCATCGGCGTGCGCACGCCGTTGCGATCGCCGAGATAAATATTATCGCCCATGCCGATCTCGTCGCCGTAATAAATCACCGGCGTGCCGGTGAGCGAGAACAAAAGACTATTGAGCAACTCCATGCGCCGGCGATTATTTCCCAGCAGCGGCGCGAGGCGGCGGCGGATGCCAAGATTGATGCGCGCGCGCGGATCGTTGGCGTAGACTTTGTACATGTAGTCACGGTCTTCGTCCGTGACCATCTCCAGGGTGAGCTCGTCATGATTGCGCAGGAACATCGCCCATTGGCACGACTCCGGAATCGCTGGGGTTTGCTCAAGGATGTCAATGATCGGGAAACGGTCTTCCATGTGGACGGCCATAAACAAGCGCGGCATGACCGGAAAATGAAACGCCATATGGCACTCGTCGCCCGCGCCGAAGTAGGTGACGGCGTCCTCCGGCCATTGGTTCGCCTCGGCGAGCAACATGCGGTTTTTATATTTTTTGTCGACATGCTGCCGGAGCTCCTTCAAAAAAGCATGGGTCTCGGCAAGATTTTCGCAGTTGGTGCCTTCGCGCTCGTATAAATAGGGCACGGCGTCCAAGCGCAGGCCGTCGACGCCCATGTCGAGCCAGAAGTCCAACACGCTGTAAAGCGCTTTTTTTACTTCCGGATTATCGAAATTCAAATCCGGTTGGTGCGCATAGAAGCGATGCCAGTAGTAAGCTTTGACGACCGGATCCCATGACCAGTTCGAAAGCTCGAAGTCCTTGAATATGATGCGCGCCTCGGGAAATTTGTCCTGGCTCTCACTCCAAACATAAAAGTTGCGCGCCGAGCTGCCGGACTTGGCCTCGCGCGCGCGCTGAAACCACGGGTGCTGGTCGGACGTGTGATTGATCACCAATTCGGTAATGACACGGATGCCGCGCCGGTGCGCTTCGCGCAAAAATGTCTTGAAATCTTGCAGTGTTCCATAATCGGCATGGATACCGGTGTAGTCGGCGATATCGTAGCCGTCGTCGCGCAGCGGCGAGGGATAAAAGGGCAAAAGCCACAGCGCCGTGACGCCCAGATCCTGCAGATAATCGAGCTTTTCCGTGAGGCCGATGAAATCGCCGATGCCATCGCCGTTGCCGTCGCAAAAAGCCCGCACATGGATTTCGTAGATCACCGCGTCTTTATACCAGTGCGGATTTTCTTCCAGGGTCGCGCTCTCGAGGTTTCGTGCTTGACGGGTCATTTTAATTAATCCGTTTCGATTTACAGGAAATAATCGAAGTCCTGCTCGCGGCGGAGCTTGTGGCGCATGCGGAAAATCTGCGCCGGCACGCTCTGCGGGTCGAGTTGTAGAAAGTTTCGCGCGCCATGCCAAAGATAGCGGGCGCCGGTTAGCAGTTCATGCATCTGATAGGGTTGCTGGGAATCCAGCCCGAGCGATTGCGTCTCGAGCTCGACCCAGCCCGATTGGCTATGATGGGGATCCAGATTGACTACGACGACGATGACGTTAGTCAGATCGTCGGATTGTTTGCTGAAGCAAAGGAGCTCGGAATTATCGACTTGGTGAAATCTCAGGCTGCGGTCGCTATGCAGCGCGGGATTGTCGCGCCGGATGCGGTTTACGAGTGTGACGATCTCTTTCAAGCTATCCTTATTACTCAAGTCCCAATGTTTGAGTTGGTATTTCTCCGAGTTGAGATATTCTTCGCTGCCCGGTTCCCGCGCGACATTATCGCAAAGCTCGAAGGCCGGACCGTAGATACCGTAGTTTGCTCCGAGCATCGCGGCGAGCACCAACCGCGCTATGAACGCGGGACGGCCGCCAAACTGCAAGTACTCAGTCAAGATGTCCGGCGTGGTCGGCCACAAGTTCGCGCGGAAATGATCCGCGATATCGGCCTGGTTGATCTCGGTGAAATATTCGGTTAGCTCGGCTTGCGTATTACGCCAAGCAAAATAAGTGTACGACTGGCTGAAGCCAAGCTTAGCCAAGCGGTACATGACTTTAGGACGGGTGAAAGCTTCGGCCAAAAAGATTGCGTCGGGATATTTTTTCTTCACTTCGGCGATGGCCCACTCCCAGAAGGGGAAAGCCTTGGTGTGCGGATTATCGACGCGAAAGATCCGCACGCCTTGCTCGCACCAAAAGATCAGAACGCTTTTCAGCTCCTGCCAAAGTGCTTGCCAGTCGTCGCTGTCAAAGTCGATGGGGAAAATGTCTTGATATTTTTTCGGCGGATTCTCGGCATATTGGATCGTACCGTCAGGACGTTTACGAAACCATTCGGGGTGCTCCGTCACGTACGGATGATCGGGCGTGCATTGAAATG
Source organism: Deltaproteobacteria bacterium (assembly GCA_016844625.1). Classification (GTDB taxonomy): domain Bacteria; phylum Desulfobacterota; class Binatia; order UBA9968; family UBA9968; genus DP-20. The sequence continues at coordinate 7,460 of JAERMN010000037.1, read as the reverse complement.
CGATGTCGAGGGCGATTTCCAGACCCTGCTCCTTGGCCTTCGTCACCAACTGGTGAAAATCCGCCAGCGTCCCGAGTTGCGGATGGATCGACTTATGACCACCCGCCTTAGCGCCAATTGCCCAGGGGCTGCCGACATCTGTGGGCTCGGCGCTGACGGAATTGTTTTTACCCTTGCGGAACGACACGCCGATGGGATGGATCGGCGGCAGATAGAGAACATCGAATCCCATGGACGCAACGTAGGGCAGCCGCGCGATACAATCCTTAAACGTCCCATGGACGCCGGCCTTCGCGGCGCAGGAGCGCGGGAACATTTCGTACCACGCACTGAAGCGCGCCTTGGCCCGCTCGACGCTAACGCGCAGCTCCTTATCATAGGTCGTAACCCAACGGCGTTCGGGATACTTATTCATCAACAGCGAAAGCTCGTCGGCCAGCGCCTGCTCCGAAGCGCCGGCATCTTGCGAACGCAAAATTTTGGCGCTGCGCTCCAGCGCTGTTCGGTCATGGCCTTTGGCGCGCTCAATGGCAAGCTCTACAAGATCCGCTCCGGCTAACAGGTCGAGCGCGACATTCTGTTCGGCCGCGAGCTTTTTCTCGAAACCATGGCGCCACGACTTGAAGCGATCAATCCATGCTTGCACCGTGTAATAGTAGTCGCCTAGCCCGCTGACTTCGAACTCAGCGCGCCAAACGTCGTTAACCAATGGTTTCATCGGTACTTCGACCCACCGGCCCAGTTCTCCCCGGCGATACCGGAGCGCCGCCGATAATTCATCGTGGCCGTCGGCGAAGATATCTGCTTCGACAATAACGCTCTCGCCGGCTATGCGCTTAACCGGAAAACGACCACCGTCCACTACCGGCCTAACCGCGTCAATGGCGACGCGTGCGCGCCCCTCGGCACCGATCGGTAGGACCGTTTGGCGAGCCTTTTCACTGCCAACGCTTTTCTTTCGTTTACTATTCATTTCGCCACCCTGTTGAATTCCCTGGTTTCACCCATCATTCGACAGCTCTACTTGCGGCGCTGCCTTGACTGAAATCTTGACCGAAGTGGGGCTGAACTCTTGCAGCGTCAGCTCCTTGGGAAAGCGCAGGTCTTGTTCCGAAAGTGCGAACGTGCGCCGGCCCAACTCCGCCATGGCGACGTTGGCGCTGAGGCGGATCTTCTTCTGATCAAAAAGGTAAAAAGTCCGGAGCGGTGCCTTAAAGGTAGCGCTGACCATCGGCGGATCGATCGCTTCGATCTGCAAATTGGCCGGAAGATGCTCGACAGTGACCGGAACCTTGTAATTCACCTCGACGATCTTCGAACCGGGGACGAAGAGATACCAAAGACCGATCGCTAAGCCAATCGAGACGGCCTTCGCCGGCCAGTTTTGCCGCAGCAAATGGAAACTCATCGGATTTCGCTCCTTCGCTGGAAACTTGTCGCGGAGGAATTCCTGAACTACGGCCGCCAACTCTTGCGGGCTCTCCAGTTGACGCAAGCGGCCGTTGCGGGCGATGGAGATCGTCCCGCGCTCTTCGGAGACTGTTAGGCAGAGTGCGTCGCAGAGTTCGGCCAGTCCCAAAGCCGCACTGTGGCGTGTACCCACATGGGCCGTCTGAGCTAGATCCTTCGAGAGCGGCAAATGCGCTGCGAAGCGTGTTAGGCGATCGTTCTCAACTAGAACCGCGCCGTCATGTCCCGGCGAATGCACGTCGAAAATACTTCTTAGCAATGGCACACTGGCCAAGGCATCGAGCGGAATTCCTCCCGTGATGTGCCGATCGATAGGATCCTTGCCGGAGATCACGACGAGGGCACCGATGCGATCCCGCGCCAGATCGGTCAATGCCCGAGTCAGGATATTGGCGGTCGTGGAAGTCGCGGTTGCCACTGGCTGCCGGGTAAAACTCCACACCGCAACGTGTTCGAACATCTGGCGCAATTCCTCTTGGAAGATGACAATGATCATCACCAGGAAGACCGCGAAGAACGCTTGAAAAATCCATGCGGTCATCTGCAAATCCATATAACGCACGACCATGTAGGCGGCGCCGAGAATCAATATCCCGCGCACCACGAATGCAGCCCGCGTGCGACGCAGCCACACGATTGCAGTATAGATGAGAATCGCGACGAGAAAGATGTCGACGATTTCGCCAACGGTGATTGTTGCGAATGGCATGAGGGAATCGTTATTCATTTTTTACTGAGTCGGCGGGCTATCCCGATTTTGATAGCCCTTTCGATACGATCAAAGGTTATTACAAAACTCGTTACAATCGTGTCGCAAGCGATGTGCCGCTCAGACATTGCAAGAAGTTAAGTTGTCGACAGACAAGCAGTTCTTTGGCAGACATTGGCCGATGAGAAATTATTGACGGTTAGGATTATGCACAACTGTAAAGATCGCTGTACACAATATGCACAACTGCGAAAATTCATGCCTGGCTTTCGCGAATCTGGAAAAAATGCACCGCTACAAATGGTTCACAAACGCGTCCAAGCGGAAAATATCCTTGGCGTAGAATTCCGGCAGCGGCTTCAGTGTTGTCACTATGGAATTCTTGAACGTCTTGGTCTCGTCCCGCTCTTTGATGAACGCCGCGGCTTCTTCCTTCTGCTTTTCATCGGCATAGAAAATCGCCGCCTTCAGTTCCGCGGCAAGCAGATTCACCAGGTTTAGTCTAGTGATTCTGCCGTGTCTAAAGCCGCCAACCTTTGTTGTCATTGCTATTTCTGCGTAAGTTGCAGCAATCGGGCCGATCATTCAATCGAAGTCGACGGCTGCTCGGCGGTTCGGGCCAGGGCGCCTAGTAGATCGATTACTTCGGCCCAATTGCGAATATTATAATGCGCGTGGGTGCCGATAATACCGACGCGGATCGTTACGGCCGATGCCGGCAACGCTTTGAACATGTCCTCGTCGGTGGTATCGTCGCCCATAGCGAGAACAAAATCATGCTTGTTCCCGCTGAGCCAAAAACTAGCGGCACTTCCCTTATCCACGCCCGAGCGGCGAATCTCGACTACTTTATTTCCCTGAACGATCTGGAGGTCGATTTTAGCTGTCAGATTAAGCAGGTGGTCGACCAGTTCGGGGGCGCGGAGTTCGGCCTGCTCGGGGTCCGCCATACGGTAATGCCATGCAACGGATTCTTCCTTCTCTTCAACGAAGCTACCGGGCAAGCGATCCGCGTAGGTTTCCAGTACTGCAACGATCTCGGGTTTCCACTCGCTCTGCGGCGTTTTGGCGCGTTGCCAGGATTGTCCCGATGGTCGTAGCCACGCCCCATGCTCGGCGACCAAGCCGAGCGCTATGTCGCCAAACCATTCTTCTAGGGTTCGACGTTCCCGTCCGCTCGTAATGACCACGGAATTCTTACGATCCAAAGTGAGCCGATGAAGCAAAGCGATCAGCTCCCCATCGGGCTTGGCCAGCGCCGGAAGGCGAGCCAGCGGCGTGAGCGTGCCGTCGTAGTCGAGAAGCAGCAGCCGACACTGACTTGCTTTAAAGCGTGCCATGACTTCGCGTTTCGCCGACGACGACAGGAGCTTCGACTCGATACGGCTCTGCACTTCTCTCATTCCCAGAAGCGAGCTCAAAAAATCATCGGCCCAGCGGCTCACGTTATACCGGCGCAAACGGCGCTGCATAATGCGATTGCGTTTTTGTTGCTCCTCAGTCGAAGTTTCCAATGCCTCTTTCAACGCTCCAGCGATCTCCACCCGGTTGTTGGGGTTGACGATGATCGCTTCCGGCAGTTCTTTGGCGGCGCCGGCCATCTCGCTCAGGATGAGTACTCCCGTGCCGTCTTGCCGCGCCGCGACATACTCTTTGGCAACCAGGTTCATGCCATCCCGAAGCGGCGTTACCAGGCAAACATCGCTCACCGAGTAGAACGCAACCAGCGAGCTAAAGGGCACATGACGGTATTGATAAAGCACCGGCGTCCACCCCACTCTACCGAAACGACCGTTGATTTTGCCGACCAGTTCTTCAAGCTGCCGTTTCATCAAGTCGTATTGCACGACGCCGATGCGCGACGGCACCACCACCATCAAGAGCGCCACCTTGCCGTGATATTCCGGGTTGGTTTCCAAGAACAGCTCGTAACCCTCCAACCGGTTCAAGATTCCCTTAGAGTAATCGAGCCGATCCACCGACAAGATGAGTTTGATACCGGCGAGCGTGTCCATGAGCTGGCGCGCCTCGCGCTCGGTCTCGGGCTCGCTCGCAGCGCCGGCAAATTTCTCAAAATCGATGCCCATCGGAAAGGTATCGACCTTGACGACATGATCCGGCGCGGAAATTTGCCCGAGCCGATGCTCATGGCCCAAAATGCGCAACACCGACTGAAGAAAGTGGTGCGTATACTCGTGGGTGTGAAAACTGATCAAGTCCGCGCCCAACAAGCCTTCGAGAATTTCTCGGCGCCATTCGCCCGGTAGCAAGCGAAACATTTCGAAGGAGGGAAATGGAATGTGCAAGAAGAAGCCGACCGAGAGTTGAGGACGGAGCGCTTTCAAGAGTCGAGGGAGCAGCATCAAATGATAGTCATGAACCCAAACCACATCGTCCGGATTCAGGACGGTCTTTAATGCGTCGGCAAACAGTTGGTTAATTCGTTTGTACTGCTCCCAATAGGCCGGTTGGTAGAGCACGTAAGAAGGAAAATAATGAAACAGCGGCCAGATCGTCGCGTTGCAAAAACCCAGATAGAATTGCTCCATCTGTTCCTCGGAAAGAAACACGGGGAAGGACTGGAACCGGTCCAGCGCCTCGCGTATCAATTTGCCGCGCAAGTCGGCTTCAACGCTGCTCCCCGGCCAGCCGACCCAGAGGTGGGTCGGCGGCAACGCAGTGAGCTGCTTGCGCGACTCACGGACCGAGGCCAGACCGGTAACCAAACCACCGGCACTGGGATGGAATAAAATCTCATCATTCTCGACGCTGACGTTGAAGGGCAAACGATTGGAAACGATGACCAACCTTCTCCCCGCTAAATCCGTCGCGAGCGCGCTAGTTTGATCGGGTCTTTCGATCACAGGTAAACGACTTCTCCTTCCTCGAAAAGCGCTGGAAAGAGTAGCAAATAGTCTTTGATATGCCGGGTGATTATTAGAAAATTGTTGCTAATATGCTCCCGGCCAATGAACTACCCCGCCGCACGCAGCGGGGAATCTAACCCCAAGTGATTGAAACGATACGACCGATTTAGTCTATGCACAAGTCAACCGGCGACGAAAACCGGACCGCGGCCGTCACGCGCGACACCGCAAGAATCGGTACCGACGGCGCCACTTTCGCTCCCGAATGGCAACCCATGAAAACAAGTGTTACTTCGAGTCGGTCACGAGCCTCCAGCGGCTGCAAGCGTGGCCAGGCTAAAATGCAAGCGGGTACTGGAGCAACCCGGCTCACGCTTCGGGTCTTAGGGCCAAGGTCGCGAATCGATCGCGGCGATTCTCTTGCCGGCAGTCTTCATTCGGCTCAGTGCAGACGGGAATTTCTTCACCGTAGCTGGTGCGCGATACCCGACTCGGTGTAGTGCCTGGAGTAACGAGATAATCTTGGGCGGCTTGCGCGCACTTGGCGCCGAGCGCGAGATTGTACTCACTCGTGCCACGCTCATCGCAGTGGCCTTCAAGCTCGACTCGCACCGCCGGATTTTTCTTAAGCCAGTCCGCCGCGGTCTTCAAAGTGGAGCGCGCATCCGTCGGCAGATCCTAGCCATCAAAGTTAAAGTAAACTTCTCTTGGCGCGCTACCCGCGAGTGTGGTCGGCACAGCACCTCGGCGCAACGCATCTAAGCTTGATTCATCTTGTCCTCGCCGCAGACTATCGCTGGCAAGACCTTGCGGTTTTTGCGCGCCAGACCTCGTTTGCGGCGCGGATACCTGTGGCGATCGCGCCGTTGCGCCAGCGGATTTGTTTTGATCCGAGCTGGAGCAACCGGCCAAGCCGACGGCGGCGCCCGCATTTACATGCCCTGCCGTTATGCACGGTGATGAACTTTACTTCGTCACTTTCACTTTTTTAGCCGCATCGCCGTCATGCTCCAAGGTCACGCTCTGACCTTCATTAAAGTCAGAGCGGCTCTTGATGCCCTCAAGACCGGTGCGGCTACCACTGATCTTTACGGTGATTTCCTTGCCGCCCTTACTTTTGACGGTAATTTCACGCTCGTCACTACCGACCTTGCTTATCGTACCCGTCATTTCCTCAGCGTAAACGGAAGCGGTCAGCGCTAACGAGCTAGGTTCGGAAACCGCAAATGTTTCGTTTTGTTACCTCTGACGCGAGGCAAACTCTGTCAGTTAAATTGATTAGCTTGAGGTGCAGGAGCTTTACAGAGGGCGAATTTGTCGGCAAGAAATTTACAGACGCGCGACTATCATACTGCGAGGACCCGCCATTGGCGCGATCGGCCGTTAGCGGGGTTAAGAGAGGCTTGTAATCTAGCCTCTGGGTTCCAGCTACTGATTAGGATTGCCGTGCGACTTGAGCAGTGCTTTGAACTGCTGGTGCAGCTTATTCAGCTTGGGCGGAATCATGGATTGGCAGTAAGACTGAAACGGATTATTGGCGTAAAATTTCTGGTGATAACCTTCCGCGGCGTAGAATTCGGTGAGCGGCTCCAGCGTCGTCACGATGGAGTTCTTGAACGTCTTGGCCTCGTCCAGCTCTTTGATAAACGCCGCGGCTTCTTCCTTCTGCTTTTCATCGGCATAGAAAATCGCCGAGCGGTACTGCGTGCCGGTATCGTTGCCTTGGCGATTCAATGTCGTCGGATCATGGGTGGCGAAAAATACCGTCATTAAGTCGCGCAAAGAAATTTGCGCCGGATCGAATTCAATTTTAATCACTTCGGCGTGGCCGGTGTTTCCCATGCAAACTTGCTCGTAGGTGGGATTCTTATTCTTGCCGCCGGTGTAACCCGAGACCACCGATTGGACGCCGCGCAGCTCATCAAACACCGCCTCGGTGCACCAGAAACAGCCGCCGCCGAAAACCGCCACGTGATTATTTCCGCTCATTTAGCCCCCAGTGATTGGTCAACCTCAAGCAAATCGTT
>JAERMN010000037.1:0-379 GCA_016844625.1 Deltaproteobacteria bacterium | reverse complement strand
GACGAAACTAAAATTAAACACCTGGCTCGGCGGTACTTCTTTGGTCACGCCTAAACTCTTCTTGGTAAAGTCGATGGCGCCGCGCATCCAGGTTTCATCTAAAACGCCGACCGTATTTAGCCGGCTGGCGTGGAGATCGTAGACCTCCGCAGCGAGCGTCGGGTCTTTAATGCCGACGTAGCTTATGACGAGTTCGATCGCTTCGGCGCGGTTCTGCGCGTAGTGATTAAGCCCGCGCTGACTGGCTCTGATAAAGGACAGCACTTCAGCCGGATGGGTCTTGATCTTTTCGTCCGTCGTGCCGATGCCGCCGGTCGGATAGTGGCTCATGTAGTCGCCGGCGTAGGCGAGTTTGGTAAACCCTTCGCGCCCGAGAATC
>JAERMN010000326.1 GCA_016844625.1 Deltaproteobacteria bacterium | reverse complement strand
CTCGGCGCGATAAATATCGTTGCTCTTGACGGTCTTTTGCCCGCGCCCCGGATTGGGCACGTAGTAGCCGACTTCCGCCAAGCTGTACGGATTGCTGATATCGACGACGCGCAAGCCGCCACTGAACCAAGTGACGAACATTTTGTTGTCGTAGACTTGCTCGGCGGGTTGGTGCGCGCCGTACTGATTTCCCGGCGCGATGCCAAAGGCTGCCGCTGGATTAAATGTTGATACCGACACCGGCCGTTTCTCATCCGTGATATCGACCATCCACATAAACGCCGGCGGTGTCGGCGCGCGTTTGCCGGCTTCCTCGTCTACTACCACCATCATGTCGCGGCTCATGAGCTTCCAAGGGATCGGCAGCGTCGTGTGGATCGGCGAAGGGTAGGGCGGCGACCAATTGAGGCCGCTGATAAATTTGGGCTTGCTCATGTCGGCGATATCGAGAATGACGAAGCCGCCGTGCCAATAACTGACGTAGAGCCGATCGCCGTAGCGAATCGGATGATGGCACTGGTGCGCCGTCCCTTCCCAGGTCGGCGTCTCGCCGCCGCCGATCCACTGACCGGGCATCCACCAGCGGGCAATTTCATGCGGGCGCGTCGGATCAAGATCATCGGAATGCGGCCGATGTATCCTTCGAGATGCACCGAAATGTAAGCGTAGCGGCCGTCGAAGGTGAAACGATGCACGCCGCCGTTAGTTTCGAAAAAGGCGATCTCTTTGGGCTTCTCGCGGTTGGCAATGTCGTAGATTTTCAGTCCCGTCGGCAGCTTTTCCTTGCCGCGGTATCGTTCCAAATTCACCAGCATGACATCGCCGCTCACCCGCACCTTGTGTGAATGGACGCCCTGGGGGATTTCAATCTGGATTTCAATCTGGGCGACGACTTTCGGATGTTTCGGATCTTTGACGTCAAGAATAGTCGTGCCATGCGGCGGGTCCATATGGCCGACGTAAGCGTAACCGTTCTCAACCACGACTTGCCCGCCGCCGGCTAAGTCGGTTCGTCCAACCAGTCTTACGTTCTTGCTAATACCAAACTCTGGTGCGTTTCCTTCGCTCATGATTGTTCTCCTATTCGATCTGAGTAAGTCCTTCTACCAAGCCGGAGGCGAGGCGGTCAACCGAACGAGCGGCTTGAATCGCACAGCGATTGGGATTGTCCAAACGGTAGGTGTCGGCGTAGTGTAGCGCGATCCGAATCCGATGTAGGGGCAGACCTATGTGTCTGCCTTCCGATCCTAGATGCATTAGGCGACGATTGAAATGCGACAAACCGAACTGTGCGCACGCTGATTTAAACAGGAGATTGCCATGGCGAAAGCGAAAACTATGCGTTGGGACCAGCGGAACATTTGGAAGCGGAACAAGATATGGCGGCGTACTCAGAAGCAACGCTTGCCGACGGCGATCCGGCGCTGATAGCCGCCGCTTTGGGCGACATCGCAAATGCAACAGGCATGAGCCAAGTTGCCCGAAAAACGGGGCTGGGTCGCGAGAATCTGTACAAGGCATTGCCGCGTTCCGCAGTAAATAATGCTGTTCACAACTACCGCGTGCGTGATAAGTAGGGTCCAGAACGAGGTGGGCAATGAAGAAACCTGATCTGTCATCAATCTTGTTTGCAACGTTAGTGCTTGTTCTTGGCGTCGCCGCCGAGGCGCAGCAGCCGAAGAAAATCCCGCGGATAGGGTATCTTTCGAATGTCGATCAAGCTCTTGAGTCCGCCCGTGCCGAGGCAATTCGGCTGGCTCTGCGCGAGCGTGGCTACATCGAAGGACAGAACATCGCCATCGAGTACCGATATGCGGAGGGGAAGAGCGATCGGTATCCTGAGCTTCTGGCCGAGCTGGTGCGTCTCAAGGTCGATATCATCGTAGTAGCAGGAGGAGGAGCCCCGGTGATCCAGGCGGCCAAGAATGCGACCAAGACGATTCCCATCGTTATGGTGGGCAGCGGGGCCGATCCTGTCGCGGCAGGGTTCGTTGAAAGCCTTGCCCATCCCGGCGGCAATATCACCGGCCTTTCAAGTCTTGGCACAGAACTAGGCGGGAAGCGGCTGGAGCTGCTCAAAGAAGCCGTTACCAAAGTTGCCCGTGTCGCGGTTCTCTACAATCCGGCCAATCCGCTCAGTGTACTCGACGTGAAAGAGGCTCTCCCGGTGGCGGCGCGCGCGCTGAAGTTGACTCTTCAGCCTTGGGAGGTACGCGGCACGGACGATTTCGATAAGGTGTTTTCTGCGATGGGCAAGCAGCGCCCGGATGGACTCTACGGGCTCTCGGGCCCTCTAATGCGTTCTAACGCCAAACGGATCGCGGACTTTGCGTTAAAAAGCCGGTTGCCGTCGATATACGGCAACAGAGTATTTGTCGATGCCGGCGGGCTCATGTCCTACTCGGCGGACCCCGCGGAGAGCTACCAGCGCGTCGCATATTTCGTGGACAGGATCCTGAAAGGCGCCAAGCCTGCCGATCTGCCGGTGGAGCAGCCGATGAAGTTCGAGTTGATCATCAATCTGAAAACAGCCAAGCAGATCGGGGTGACGATTCAGCCGATCGTGCTGATGCGGGCGACGAAGGTGATTAAGTAGCCAATAGGCATTAGCCAATAGGCAACAGTGAGCGGAGCGAAACCTATGACGAAAACATTTCTTATCTGGCTGCTGGTAATTTTCTTTGTTGCAAATGTTTCCGTCGCCCAGGCGCAGCAGCCGGGAAAAATCCTCCGCATCGGTTTCTTGGATGTGAGCAATGCTTCCGGTACGGCAGGGCTTTTGGAGACGTTCCGGCAGGAGCTGCGCAAGCTTGGATGGATTGAGGGAAAGAATTTCACCGTCGAGTACCGGTTTGCCGAGCAAAAGAGTGAGCGCCTGCCTGAGCTTGCGGCGGACTTGGTTCGTCTTAAAGTTGATCTAATTGTGGCCGTAGCGACACCAGCGGCGTTAGCGGCCAAGAGCGCCACCACGACCATCCCCATCTTGATTGTGGGCGCTGGAGACCCCGTGGCTACAGGTCTGGTTGCCAGTCTGGCGCGACCGGGAGGCAATGTCACCGGTTTCTCGACTTTAGGACCCGAGCTAAACACGAAAAGGTTAGAGATACTCAAGGACGCGGTCCCCAAGCTCGCCCGAGTTGGACTTCTGCGGTCGCCGGGAACCGGCATAATGTCAGACCTCCAATTGAAAGAACTCAGGGCTGCGGCTCTGGCGCTGAAGCTAAAATTAGAGGAGATCAAGACTCAACCCGACCCCAAGAGTTTAGAAAGCGCCTTTCAAACCGCCAAGCAGAAGCAGGTGGGCGCGATTATGACAATCCCCACGCGCCCCTTTTTGGCCGAAAGAAAGTGGATCGTCGAGCTTGCCGTCAAATACCGGTTGCCGGCTATTTACCCACAGAAGGAATATGTCGATGCGGGCGGTCTCATGTCCTACGGCGTGGACTACGATGACCTCTTACGGGGCGCGGCTGGCTATGTGGATAAAATCTTGAAGGGAGCCAAACCTGCTGATTTGCCGGTACAGCAGGCGATGAGGTTTGAATTCATCATTAGCCTTAAGGCGGCAAAACAGATTGGTCATACAATTCCATTCGAATTGCTGGCGCGGGCGAATCAGGTCGTCAAGTAGGCAATAGGCATCAGGCAATACGCAACAGTAAAAAAGCCAAATCCGAAACGAACTCGTTTGGAAATTTGTGATTTTTGATCAGTTAGATTTGTTTCCGATTTCGGATTTCGAAATTTGATTTTATCTCTTTTCCCCGGCATCCTCGAATTTTATCAACGTCGCGCCGGTGGCGTCGGAGAGACTGGCGATTATTTCCGCGGGGATGGCTTGAGCTTTGATTGCGCCTGGCCGCTCGGGATGGGGCGCGGCCCAGACACGCTTCTCGAAACCATCGAGGGCGAGCTCGCCCTCCTTTAGTATTCGGTGACGCACTGTGAAGCTGCTGCGCCCCCACTCGCCGACCTCGCTTTCGACGACGATTTCGTCGTCGAAACGGCAAGGCATGACGAAGCGCGCCCCCACGTCGACGACGGGCAGACCGACGATGCCATATTTCTGCCGCATCGCTAAAGGCTTCAAGCCGGTGCGCTCGAACAGCCAGCCGGTGCTGGTGTCGAAGATGATAAGATAATGGGGATAAAACACGATCCCCACGGGATCGCACTGCCCCCACTCGATGCGCAGCGTGCGACGGTTGACTAACAAGGCGCGAAACCCTTTCTTCTAATCCGTTTCTCTAGGGGAAATCGATTTTCCTCGACTAATATAGAAAAATTCACTTTTGTCAATTTCACGGAGTTTATGCTCGCAGGTCGCATCATTCAAAAAATTGACACGGCGCATGCAAGTGGATTCGGCCGATGCTCATTGCTCGCCTTGACGGCTAATTTCGATGCTGACCAAGATACGAGGAAATCTCGCCTCGCGCAAAGGCGCAAAGTACGTTAAGTTCAGAATGGAGAAAATGGTTTCCGTAGGGGGCGCTGGGTTTGAGACGAATTGACAGCTATTTCTACCGGTGTTAGCAAGACACATCGATGCCACAACAGTTCTTATCATTTATCATCGGCATTTTTCTCCTCCTTAGCTTGCCATCAACAAGCGCAGCGCAGGTCATTCGCGTCGGTTATCCATCGCTTGCCACCGGTTTTGCCGCTTCTTGGGTGACGGCGGACAAGGGTATCTGGAAAAAACACGGACTCGATGTCGAGTTGATTTTTCTGCGCGGTGGATCGCGGACGGTTGCCGCGTTGATCGGCGGCAGCGTCGACTTCATTCTTGGCTCTGACCTTGGGGTCGTGACGGCGATCCTTCAGGGCGCGAGTCTTACTCGGGTCGGTGTGACCACCAATACGCTGGGCTATTCGATCGTCGTGCAGCCAAGTATCAAAACCATTCGCGATCTCAAGGGCAAGATTATCGGCATCACGCCTGGGCGAGATGCCGCCTATGTGCGAGTGGTAAAACTATTGCGCGATAACGGCATGGACGCGGGCAAGGATGTGACGTTTCTTTCCGTTGGTGACGGCGGGCCGGCGGCGCGGGTCGCGGCGCTGTCCGCCGGCGTGATCCACGCGTCGATGTTCACGCCGCCGTCGGACATGATTTCCGAGAAAGCCGGCATGAGAATTCTGACTCGGCTCGATGTCGCCAATGTCGGCGGCGGCATCAACACGACGCCGGCATTGGTACAGAAAAACCGGCCGCAGGCGCTGCGTTTTCTGCGCGGCTATATGGAAGGGATTCAATATTTGAAGTCGCACAAGGACGAAAGCATGAAGATTTTCTCCAAGTACGTGCGCAATCCGGATCTGGCGATCATGGCTTATCTCTACGAAGAGATTTCCACCCGGGCGGAAAAAGATCTGCGGCCCCAAGCCGAAGCCGTGCGCGCGATGATTGATTTGGCCGCGCTCGACTTCCCACAGGCGAAGAAGTTGACGGAGAAAGACAATTCGGATCTAAGCTTGATCGACGAGATTCA
>JAERMN010000036.1 GCA_016844625.1 Deltaproteobacteria bacterium | reverse complement strand
ATGGATCGAACCGAGCAGGTAAACCGAACCTTTGTCGGACGCCACTTTCCAAAGAAAAGTTTTTTCTTGAGCCCAGAGATCGAAGCCGGCGGCCAGGAGCACAAACGAGAATAGCGCGCTCAGCGCATAAAACCGGGCAAGTGATTTCCGCATGCGACAGCTCACGATGAGACTTAGGATAACATCGCTCGAAAGAAATTAATTGGCTGAGGAGTTGAAATAAAGTTAGCGGTGCGTGGAGGTTCTACCACTCGAGCCGAATACAAACTTCTTCGCCCCGTTCCTCGGTAGGCAGCACGGTCAACGGCGCGCCGCCCTTGGGCAAACTGCACTCGCCGCTCTCGAGGTCGAAGCAGTAGCTATGATTGTTGCAACGGATTTGCGCGCCGCCGACAAACTGCCCGGCCTCTTTAAGATCCGCTTCCTCATGGGTCGACTTCTTTCATGACACCAGGGCTTAACTCACCGACACGGGCGACGGGAATGTAACTCACGCCCATCCGGTTAGGCCGCCGCTTTGTGTTGACGATAGAGCGGTCCGCGGATCACCTGGCCCGGCAGATCGCCGGTCATGCGGCCGTGATCGTTGATCACGGTGCCGTTGACGATGGTGTAGTGCATGCCGATGGAGCGCTGCACCATCCGTTTGGTGCCGCCGGGAAAATCATTGGCCCATTCCGGCTCTTCGGAGTGAACCGTCTTCGGATCGAAGATCGCCATGTCGGCGGCGTATCCCGGCCGGAGCAAACCACGGCCCTGCAAACCGAAGATCGATGCCGGATGAAAAGTCAGCTTATAGATCGCCTGCTCCAGCGTCATCACTTGACGCTCGCGAACCCACAGGCCTAAGAGAATTGTCCCGTAACCAAAGTCGGCGCCGAACAGCACATGAGCGCCGGCGTCAGAAGTACCGATCAGAACATAGGGGCTGCGCAGAATTTCGCCCATGGCGTCCCAATCGCCGCCGTTGTTGGCGTTCCAGAAAATCGTTTCGAGATTTTCCTCGAGAGCGAGATCGAGAAACGCATCGAGCGGCGCTTGATTGCGCATGGCGCCCAACTCGGCGATGGTTTTGCCGACGTATTTTTGATTCTCCGGCTTGACCACTTTTTCGACCTTGGGAATATCCCAGCGCTTGTGAAAGTTGGTCGGGCGCGGGTCGTTGATCTCGGCCTGCAATTTTTTCCGCGTGTCGGCGTCGGCAAAGGCTTGTTTGCGCACTTCCACCGGCAGGAACATCAAGTTTTTCCAGGTCGGAAACTCGTCGAATATTTGGCACTCTTTCAAAGCAAAGTGACGAACCAACGGCACGGTGTGGGACAGGCCGTAGGCTTGATAGCCGGCTTTAAAAATCGGCTCCACGGCGGCCAACTGCTCGCGCCACAGATTGGGCTCGGCCCAGCGGTGCTGCAAGCTTTGCCAGAGGATCGGACGTTGAGTACGCTTGGCGAGCTCGTGATACCATTTGAAATGTTCGATCTTATTGCGGCCGAGAATCGTTTCGATGACGCCGGCGTTACGATCGGCCAGGACATCGCAGAGCGCGAAAAATTCTTCGTCGTCGGCCAAGCGGCTCGCCACCGGCTTGCCGTCTTCGCGCATATGGCGGTCGTTACGGTTAGTCGACATGCCCAAGGCGCCGCCTTCCATCGCTTCGAGCACCAGGCCGCGCATCTTTTGCACTTCGGCGCCGGTGGCCTTGCGCTCGACGGCTTCTTCGCCCATCGCATGATGGCGCACCGCGATATGACCGACCAGGCCGCCGACGTTGATGCCGACTTTGCCTTCGAAGTTATCGAGATACTCGCCGTAGCTATGCCAGTTCCACTTGACGCCAAGCTCCAGCGCGGAACGGGGAATCGCTTCGACGCGGACGAAGCTTTTGACGAGCGCATCTTCGATGCCTGATCTGACCGGCGCTAGCGATAACGCGCAATTGCCCATCACCACTGAAGTCACGCCATGTTGCGGCTCACAGGTGCCGTAGGGATCCCAGAGCATCTGCGCATCGAGATGAGTGTGATGATCGACGAAGCCTGGCGACACCGCCAAACCGCCGGCGTCGATCGTTTTCGCCGCGCCGTCTTTGAGCTTGCCCACCTCGACGACTTTGCCGTCCTTAACGCCGACATCGGCCACGTAGGACGGCAAGCCGGAACCGTCAACCACACGCCCACCGCGAATCACCAAATCATAAGCCACGGGAATCCTCCTTTTGAGTTGGAGAGTTAAAGATTTTTTTTCGGTCCGCTGCCTGCCAGTGATCACATATTGTTCTTCGCAACATACGAAATGACAAGGAGTCCGTCAACCGGGTGAGATCGTTCACGCGCTGTTATGCTATTGCGACCTGGTATCGGGGGTCACCCATTAGCAGGCAGGTCACCCATATTCTCCATGGATTCCCGCTTAAAACATGCGGGAATGACGGTCGTCGGAAAGGAACTTAGTTTAACGCAGCAAGCTGCGGGGAATCTGACCCTTAGAGATTGAACTTTTAATTCGAAAACAAGCGCGCGTATGTTTCCAACCCCAGGCCGAGCAGAATCAGTGACAATCCACGAATGAACGCTTTCAGCGCCGGATCCTCCGGCTGGCGGCCGATCATCTTCAGCTCGGGTTGTTCCTTTTGCTCGTGCACTAGGTTCATCGAACTCTTCATCCAGATCGCGCCGATGATGCCAATGACAAAGCCGAGCCCTTCGATCCCCATGGCTGCTACTCCTGAGAATGAAGTGGAAAATCGAACAAAACCAAATTACTCAGAGCGTGAAAAGCACCGCGCCAACCGCCCTCAGTGCAGTTTCCGCTCCGGAAAATCGAAATCTGCTTGCTGTGCATCGACGACCTCGTCAATCGATTTTGGCTCCGACACATGGCGAAAGTTAATCACGATGCCGCCAATCGCCGTATCGTCGACGCGGTTGTCGCCGAACATCTCGACCTGGCTCCAACTGCCGTTGGAGTGGTGCAAACGCACTTCCGCCAAATAAGTTGAGCGCGGATTGAAAGCGCAGTTCGCCAGAAAGCGTTGCATTTTCCCGCCATCGTCCGGATGAATCAGTTTGGTAATATCCGTGCCGAGCAAGCTTTCGGGCCGATAGCCAAGCACGCGGTGAATCGAGTCGCTCATGAACTTGATCGTCGGCGGCAAGGGGTTGAGGATCGCGATCATGTCGGAAGTGTTTTGCACCAGCGCGCGGAAACGCTCCTCGCTCTGGCGTAAAGCGTTTTGCTCGGCAACCAGGATTTCTTTCAGCCGCTGCACTTGTTCGAACTTGGAGAACAGCAAACCGATCGACAGCGCGGCCAACAGCAGCACGGCGGTCGAACCGATGTCGACGGCGATAATCGTCCAGCGCGATGCGGCAGCGTAGCGGTTCTGTGCTTGCCCGATGAGATCGACCAGCTCGTCGTAGGCGGCATCATCGGCCTTCGCGTCGTCGACCTCGAGCGCCTGAGCAAACGGTTTCGCCACCAGCAAGCGATATTCCTCGCCGATGGCCTGCACATACTCGCGATAGGCATTGCGAATCGCCGCCAAATCAGCCTCGTCGACATACCGCCTCAGCTCATCAAGCGTGCGATCCATCCGCTTGCGGATCAAAAGATGCGCGCCTTTAAGCTCCGAGTTCACGCCCTTGCGCGCCATGGCTTCCCACTCTAAGGCACTCAATCGATTAGCCTGGACTTCGACGTCTTTTAAGAGATCCACGGCGCGGTGGCTAGCCTCGGACCAGCGGTGCAACGTTAAGATTCCGGTGATAGCGGACAGCGTGATCATCATCGCCGCCATCCGTACCAGCCACTTCTTGCTCATGCTTTTTGTGTAAACGTGTCCCATCTATAGTCAGTATCCCGGTCGCCCGCTTCCCTTATCAAACGAAAACGGATGGCACAAGTGCCGCCAAGGACACGGCATGACACCCGCTATGCCGTTAATACGATAATCGGATTTGCATTCTGAGATTAAACGAAGCCACTTCGCGGGCGGGGATTTAACCCAGCCGCCAATTGAAATAATTGCAAAGGGGATGCCCGCCCCCTTTGGAAACCCCATCATTTTGTGCCCGCATCAAGAGGCAGGGTTAATATAGAATATATTAAACTCTACGCCGCCTCTTCCATCTTCTTGGTATAACTGCCGCTGCGCGCCGCGCTATTCATCTTGGCGCGGTGGTAGAAAATCTTTTGCGCCGCGGCGACGTTGCCCGCCTCGCCCTTCCAGGCTTTGAGCGCCGGGTCTTGCAGCGCGCGGGCGTAGGAGAAGCTCACTTGCCACGGATGGGGACCCATTTGGTTCATTTTGTTTAAGTGCTCCGTGGCGCTCACGGCGCTTTGTCCGCCGGAAAGAAAAGCGATGCCCGGCACGGCGCCGGGAACGGTCCGCTTCAAGCAACGAATCGTGCGCTCGGCAACTTCGTCGACGCCCGCTTGGCGCGCATTGTCCTTGCCTGACACCACCATGCTCGGTTTGAGAATCATGCCTTCCAGGTGCACGCGCTGCTCTAACAGCGTCGAGAACGTGATCCGCAAAGTCGCTTCGGCCACTTCCTCGCAGCGCTCGATGGTATGATTGCCGTCAAGCAATACTTCCGGCTCGACGATCGGCACGATGCCGCCTTCTTGACAAAGCGCGGCGTAGCGCGCCAGTGCATGGGCATTCGCCGCCAAGCAATTATAGGTCGGGATACCGTTGCCGATCGTAATCACGGCGCGCCACTTGGCGAACTTGGCGCCGAGATCTTTGTACTCTTTCACCCGCGCGCGCAGGCCGTCGAGTCCTTCGGTCACGGTTTCTCCCGGAAAGCCGGGAATGTCCACAGGTCCTTTATCGACCTTGATCCCCGGCATGATGCCTTTGTTGGACAAGACTTGGGCGAACCGCGCGCCGTCGCTCGCTGCCGTGCGCAAGGTTTCGTCGAACAGGATTACACCGCTGATCGCCTCTTCGAGGCCTTGGGTGGTGAATAGCATTTCGCGATATGCGCGCCGGTTGTTCTCATTGGAGTCGATCTTGATGCTATCGAAACGTCGCTTGATCGTGCCCATGCTCTCGTCCGCGGCGAGAATTCCCTTGCCCTTGGCCACCATCGCTTGAGCTACTGTTTCGAGTTCCTGCTTTGACATGGCGTTCATGCCTCCTTATGCGATTTTGCAATGGCCCATTTTACATTCTATGAGTCCCCTGGCAAGGGGCGAGTTTTAGTCGAATTGCGAGTTTTGCAACTCTTTGCTATGACCGCTCTTACGCGGGAGGAATCATGTGGAACTTAGTCGTGCACTGGCTGATCAGCGCGGCAAGCTTGGTGATCGTCGCCTATTTATTTCCCGGCATCCAATTACAAGGCATCGGCCCGGCGCTGATCGCGCCGATCGTCATCGGCCTCATTAACGCGACTATCGGTTTTATCGTAAAGATCGTCACCTTCCCGATCACCATCCTCTCATTGGGATTATTTTTGCTTGTGATCAACGCCCTCATGCTGATGTTCGCCGCCTACCTCATCCCAGGCTTCGCCGTCGCCGGCTTCTGGTCGGCCTTCTTCGGCGCCATCGTGCTCAGCATCGTCAGCATGATCTTGCGCTCCTTGTTCGCCTAATTTTGCGGGCGGGTTTTCAAAACCACCCCGACAAATCCGAATTCCTTTTTGCGTACTTGGCGTTTTTTGCGTAAATTAATCCGAATCCTCCGACTCATTGCCCCCCACCCGTCGCCGCGCGCCAAAAACTTTCATCGTAGAATCGCTCCGGCGGATCAAAGGGCGGTTGGTAAACGCCCATCTCCTTTCTGAGTTCGATCACCGTTTGGATCGCCGCTGGGTTGATGCGCGCTCGCGGCACCACTTTTAAATACGCAATTTCGGCGGCGGCTCGATTGAGCTTTTCCTGGTCCATCGACAGCTGCAAAGTTTCTTCGCGATGCTCCGGCTTGAGCAACCAATCCGTCGCTGCGGCCCAGGCGCGGATGAATCGCACGACCAGTTCTCGGTGATCCAACAACCAAGGTCTGAGCGTCCAGCCGCAGGTGAGCGGCCAACCGGGCACGTAATCGTCGCCGCTGGCGAGCAGAATGCCGCCGGCGGCCAAGGCCTTGTCGGAAGCCGGCGGCGTCAACATCGCGGCGACCACGCGCCGTTGGAGGAATGCTTCCAAGCGCACCGGCGAGCTGCCAATGATTTCGATGTCGTACTCGGTGTCGTCGATGCCGTGTTTGCGGAGAATTTTCTTGCGGATCAGATCGAGATTGGAATCGCCCGGATCGCCAGCAAGCAGTTTGCCGCGCAGCTTGTCGAGCGAATCGTAACCCGGCTGGCCGATGAGATACGCGCTCAATCCCTCTTCCGCTTGCATGAAGAGCATATAGTCGACGCCGTCGGTGGTTGTCCGCGCGATCATCGTATCGGCGCTGCTCAACGTAAAATCCCAGCGCCCTTCGGCCATGCCTTTGTTGTGATCCGGCGCGTAGGTGGTCTCGTGAAATCTGACTTCGAGATTCTCCTTGGCGAAGAACCCTTTGTGTTCCGCCACCAGATGCGGCGGCCTGCGGTTATAACCGGTGATACTGAGTACGTCCATGATTCGCACCTCCCTCCGCGCTATCTTTCTATCGCCTCCGGCGCTTCGGCTCAAGCGTAAAATTTTGTTGGCTTCCGATTGAATTCAATGTAGATTTTGATTCTCCGTTACGCCAACACTCTAGTACTGCATTGCCCCGAGGTTCCAATGAAACTCAAAGACAAAGTCGCTCTCATTACCGGCGGCGGCCGCGGCATCGGCAAAGCCATCGCACAAGCGTACGCGCGCGAAGGCGCCAAGCTCGCGCTCTGCGCGCGCACGAGCGCGGAGCTCGATCAGACCGTCAAAGAGCTTCGCGGAATAAATGCCGAGGCCGAAGGCTGGACATGCGATGTGTCGCTCGAAGAACCGGTAAGAGAATGCGTCGCCCATGCGCACAAAAAATTTGGCCGCATCGATATTCTCGTCAACAACGCCGGCGTCATGACCCGCCCGACGCCGATGACCGAGCTCGATGCGAAGAAGTGGGATTACACCATCGCCGTCAACCTGCGCGGCCCGTTCTTAATCACGCAAGCGGTACTGCCAATTATGATGAAGCAAAAGGCCGGCTCGATCATCAATATGTCATCGATGATCGGCCGCGGCGCCTACGCCAACTTCTTGGCCTACGCGACCTCGAAGTGGGGTTTGGAAGGTTTTTCCCAAACCCTAGCCGCCGAAGCGCGCTCGTCGAATATTCGCGTGAACTCAGTTGACCCGGGCTACGTCGCAACCAAACTAACCGGCTACAACGGCAGCAAACCGGAATCGGTGACCGATGTGTTCGTGTATCTAGCGTCGGATGATTCTAAAAGTGTGACCGGCAAGATGCTCAGCTCGTCGGGCTGGAAATCACAGGTAAAATAAAATAGTTGGGGCGCGTTTCGCCGCTCACCGTTAAGCGATGAGATTGACAAATACTCGCACCGACTTCTACTTTTTCTTCAGCAGCATCAGCGCTTCTTTGACCTTTTTCATCGACTCGCCGTGGTCGCCGCCGTCGTGAAATTTTTCCGATTCGTCGATCCAAGACTTGGCTTTGGTTTTTTCGCTCTGCGCGAGCTTCGATTTGGCGAGCAGAGCGCGTCCATCTTTGATCCGCTTGGGGCAGGTGCGCGCCCAGACGGGCTGGGCGAGAGCGATCACAAAGGTCGCGGCCAGCATGGCCGTTGGAAGAGGCTTCAGCATGCTTCGCTCCTATAAACGAAGCCACTTCGCGGCCGGGGATTTAACCCCGCCGGCAATTAAAATATCGCAACGGGGATGCTCGCCCCCTTGCTACAAGCTAAGCAGCTCCATGATCTTTAGCTGATCGAAGCCAACCACCGACTGGCCGTCAATGATCGTCACCGGCGTGCTTTGAAAACCTTGATCGATCAACTCCTTCATCGCCGCCTTATCGGCGCGGACATTTTTTTCGACGAACTCGACGCCCTTTTGAGATAGAAACTCTACCTCTTTGTGACAAGGGCCTCAGCCGGGCTGGGTATAAACGACAACTGATTTTGCCATAGTCAATCTCTCTTCCATCAGGCGATGTTTACGGTTTATATCACTTCCCCTGGGCCACCGCAAAACTGAGACGGTGCAATTGACCCACGGACCAACCCCACGGTGTCTTCACTCAACCGCGGCAAACATGCTAACGTCAGAGCACATGATAACCGATCGACGCACCGGTAGGCCCAAGCTTCGAAATATTCTCACTGGCCTCATCCTCGGCCTGAGCCTCGTCGTCGCGCTCACCGGCTGGAGCTTGGAACTGCCGGCGCCGAGCGCCACCGATGAGATTTTGCGTCACGCGAAATATCTCGCGTCAGCGGAGCTTACCGGACGCGGCGTCGACACGCCGGGCATTAAACTCGCTAGGGATTATCTTGCCAGCGAATTCGCCAAGTATGGCCTTAAGCCCGGCGGCGATAACGGTAGTCTTCTCCAAAGCTTCGATGTTGCCGTCGGCGTCACCGTCAAGCAACCGACCAGTTTGACCTTGGGCAGCGAGCCCATTTTGGCGCTCGATCAAGATTGGACACCGCTCGGCTTTTCGACTTCCGACAAGGCCGAAGCGCCGCTAGTCTTCGCCGGTTATGGCATCACCGCCAAAGACTACGGCTACGACGACTACGCCGGCATCGATGTGCAAGGGAAAATCGTCTTGGTGCTCCGTTACGAGCCGCCGCCCAAAGACGACAAGAGTCCGTTTAGAAAATTGCCGAACTACTCGAACCACGCCACGCTCCGCAACAAGGCGAACAACGCCCGCGATCACGGCGCCGCCGGCATGATTTTGGTCGATCTCAACACGAGCGAAGCAATGTCCGAGCTGTTAACCACGCGCAGCAGCCTATCGCGCGGCGGCACGAGCGTGGTCGCGGCCCAGGTCAAGCGGCGGGCGATCGAAAAATGGCTCGACACTCACGGCGTCTCGCTGAAGGCGCTCAAGGAAAAGATTGACCGCGATGAGAAGCCGGCGTCGATACCGATCGCAAACGCGACGGCGAAGTTGCAAGTAACTTTGCACGAGCAGCGCGAGCGCACGGAAAATGTTATCGCGCTGCTGCCCGGCGCCGATCCGACTTTAGCCGGCGAGAACATCGTCATCGGCGCGCATTACGATCATCTCGGCTTTGGCCACTTCGGCGCCATGAGCGTTAACGCAGCAGGTCAAATTCATCACGGCGCCGACGACAACGCGTCGGGCACCGCCGTGCTGCTCGACCTGGCGCGGCGCTTAAGCCAGTTGCCGACGCGTCCTGCCCGCACCTTCGTGTTCGTCGCTTTCAGCGCCGAAGAGCTCGGCCTGTTCGGCTCGAGATATTTCATCGACCGTTTCCAATCCATTGCATCGACGAAGTCGATGCTCAACTTGGACATGGTCGGGCGCCTGCGCGAGGATCGCGTGACGGTTTTCGGCGCCCGCTCGGGAGAAAACTTGAGCGCCATCGTTACCGGCAACGCGCGTGACCTGGGTTTGAAAATAAACCAGTCCGACGACGTCGGGCGCAGCGATCACATGAGTTTTTACAATAAGAAGATCCCCGTTCTGCACTTTTTCACCGGCAGCCACGCCGACTATCATCGCCCAAGCGACACCTGGGAAAAACTTAATATCGAAGGCATGGCGCGGATCGGCGATCTGGTTCTGGCCACGGCGCTGCGGCTGGCCAATGCCAAGGAGCCGATGAATTTTGTTAGCCTGCCCGCGCGGCCGCCGTCGGCACGGGCCGGCGATCGGCGCGCTGTCGGCACTTACCTAGGCAGCATTCCAGATTATGGTGTCACGAGTGAAGGCGTTCGTCTCGCCGGCGTGATCAGCGATAGTCCGGCCGCTCGCGCTGGCCTGAAAGAAGGTGATGTGATCGTTAAACTGGCCGACGCAAAAATCCAAAACATCGAGGACTTGACCACGGTCCTGCGCACGAAGAAGCCGGGCGACCAAGTGGAAATACTGATCCTGCGCGGCGATTCGTCCATCACGCTCACCGCCACCCTGCAAGCTCGCGGCTGATCGAACGGGGCAGTCGTGATTCCGAGCCGTAACGCCGTATTGGCAGTATTTTCCACGATTTGCGAGAAAATGCTCGCAGCTAAAAAAGCCTTATGTTAGTATAATCGCAGTTGTGTGGCCCAAGGAGGTTCGCTGTCGATGATCAAGCTTTACACGTTTCCGCCCTCGACCAATTCGCGCAAGGTGAGAATCGCGCTGATAGAAAAAGGATTGGAGTTCGAGCGGATTAACGTCGATCTCACCAAAAGAGAGCAAAAGGCGTCGGAATACCTAAAAATTCATCCCTTCGGTCAAATTCCGGCGCTGGACGACGAGGGCTTCATCGTTTACGACTCGACGGTGATCAATGAATACTTAGAAGATGAATATCCATACCCGCCGCTTATGCCCAAAGACTCGGAAGGCCGGGCGCGGGCGCGGCTGATGGAAGACTTTCGCGACAGCCACTTTAACCCCTACTTAGTCCACATCATTCAAGAAATGCGCAAGCCCGAAGGCGAACGTGATGCCGCCCGGATCGACAACGCCAAAGCAGAGATCACCAAAGCTTGGGACAGAATTGAGAAAGAGCTTAACGGCAAAGAATATCTCGCCGGCGCATTTAGCCTCGCCGATGTCGCTTTTATGTCAAACATCGAATTGCTCGACCGCTTCGGCATTGCGGTCGACGCGGCCCAATACCCCAATACCGTCGCCTGGATCGCCCGCCTCAAGGCGCGACCCAGTTTCGCCGTTTCCGCGCAGTAAGACTTTGGCGTGCTTCGTTCATGGTTCGAGAGCCTCACGCGAACGAAGCACGCCAACCGAAGATTCGATTTCCGATCCGTTCGCTTCGGGCCTGTCAAAGGGCCCCAACGATTCGCGACAAATTGTCAGTGTTGAGAGTGTCGAGACTTGAAGATCGCGATTCTCCATCCTCAATCTTCCATCTTCGCATCCGCCTGACCTAGTCATGGCGAAGATTGTTCTCGCCTGGTGCGTTCATCTCTACACCGCCCTGGGTGCGGTCGTCGGGTTCATCACTATCCTCGCCATTGACCGAGCCGCGATTCGTGAGACGTTTTTCCTAATGGCGTTGGCGGTCATCATCGACGCCACCGACGGCACCTTCGCCCGCGCCGCCAGGGTCAAAGATAGGATTCCCTGGTTCGACGGCGAGCTGCTCGATGAGATCGTCGATTATTTCAATTATGTAATCGTCCCCTGCTTTTTTATGTTGCGGGCGAACTTACTGCCTGGGCAAGACGCGCTCTGGCTCGCCGCCTTGCCGCTCCTCGCCAGCGCCTACGGTTTTTGCCAGCGCGACGCCAAGACCGCCGACTATTTTTTTCTCGGCTTTCCCTCCTATTGGAACATCGTAGCGTTTTATCTTTATACGCTGAAAACTCCGCTATGGGTGAATGCCTTTGCCATCATCGCGCTATCGATACTGATATTCGTGCCGATCAAATACATCTATCCGAGCCGCAGTCCGCGCTTTCGCCTCCAGACCAATGTTCTTGGCTTGCTCTGGGGTGCCATCATCATTTATGCTATTTATCGCCTGCCCGAGCCGCCGCGCGCATTATTGCTTGCGTCGCTGTTATATCCGGCCTACTATACGGCGCTATCGCTTTGGCTTCAGGTAAAAAACTTAGCAATTCACGAGTCGCCACGAGGTTAAATGAAGATGCCGAGACCACTGTCCTTTGTGTCGCTGCAATTTTTCATTGGCATAGCTATCACCTTCGCACTGTTAGCGAATGCCGGAAATAGCAACTCGCAACCCACACCCAACGGCGCGCCCAAATATGTTTTTCTGTTTCTCTCCGATGGCGGCGGCATGGCGCACTTAGAAATCGCCCGCCAATATCGCCAGCATATTCACAAAGAAGGCATGGTCATCGTCGACAAAATTATGAAAGAAGGCAGCGTCGGCGTCATGACGACTCACGCGGCCAACTCGCTTTCTACCGACTCCGCCGCCGCCGCTACCGCGATGGCTGGCGGATGCAAAGCCAACATCGGCGCACTCGGCATGTGCGCCGACGGCACCGTGGCGGTCAGCTCCATGGAGATCGCCCGCCAGCGCGGCATGAAGCTCGGCTTGATCACCAACTCAACCGTCTACGACGCCAGCCCTGCCGCTTTTGTTTGTCATGTGCCAAACCGTAAAGACTTTACGGGGATCGTGAACCGCTATCTGGAAATGGCACCGGATGTAATTTTGGGCGGCGGCAAAGAACAGTTCTTGCCGAAGGGTCAGCCGGGAAGCCGTCGCGACGACGCCACCGACATGATCGCCGCCTTTGAGAAAAAAAACTATCGTTATGTCGGCAACAAAGAAGCTTTGGCACAGGTTTCGAAAGGCAAGGTGTTGGGCCTGTTCAGCCGGTCCGACATGAGTATGGAACTTGACCGCGACAAGCAGTCCGAACCATCGGTATACGACATGACCAGTGCGGCCATCCGTCTGCTGCACGACCAGAATCCCAGGGGCTTCTTCGCCTTTATCGAATCTGAAAACATCGACAGCGCTAGCCATCTCACCGACGTCGCCTCGGTCATTCATGATTATCGCGAGTTCGACCGCGCGGTCGGGCTAGCTTACGAATTCTATCGAAAATATCCGCGCGAGACTTTGATCGTTGTCGCTTCCGACCACGAGACCGGCGGGCTGGGATTCACCGAGGCGCTCAAGGATCTGTCGAGCACAAAAGGCAGCAATAAAGCCGCGGGCTCTGTCGCGGATCTGAAAAAAATCGAGTCCATCGGCATTTCATTGCAAAAAGCCACGCAAATGCTCGGACTCAGCCCCACCGCCGACGCGCTCGACAAACTCTTGCGCGATTATTTCCCCGGCTTTACCCTGGCACCCGAATACCAAGAAGCCATTCTCAAGCGTCAACCGATTTCGCGAACGATTTCCTTGGATCCCACAGCCAACGCCCTCGGTATGATGATCGCCAATCACACTCAGGTCTATTGGCAATCCAGCACGCATACGAACCAACCGGTCTTAGTCGCCGCCCTCGGCGTCGGCGCCGAACGCTTTAAAGGTTATTACGACAACGCCGATTTCGGCAAAAAACTAAAAGCCGTCATCGCCGGGAATAACCACCGCTGAAACACTGAGGACGCGGAGAATAACTCGCGCCAAGACGCCAAGTTCGGAAGGAATGTCATTTCGACCCCTTCGGCCAGGCTCAGGGCAGACTTCGGGAGCAATGCGCGAAGCGTCCTGAGGCGCAGCCGAAGGATCTTATATCCCTCGCATTCGCTCGGGATGACGGGCCTTGGCCTTTGCGGGAGATCTTCCGAGACTGACCGGTGCCGGACGCGCACCCTGCGAAAACCTTGGTGTCCGGAGTCTGTGGTGAGCCCCGTCAACCATGCCTTCGTGGTGAATCCGACCTATCTTATTTGGGTTGCGGCTATGCCGCGCTTAGCCTGCCACCGACACGCCGAGCAGCCAACCGACGCTGTAGGTGATCGCTGAGGCGAACAGTCCGATGGCGAGCATGCGTAGGCCGCGCTCAATAGCGCGCTGGCGGCGAACGCCGTTGAACCTGAAACGATCAGGTAGGGCAGCACCGGCATGATCGCGCCGATGATGAAGGCGACGAAAGAACTCCCGGCTGCCATCCACGGCGATCCAAGCTGCGAGGGATCGAGACCAAGCTCTTCGCGCGCCAAGGTGTCAATCGCGATTTTGGGGTTCTGAATAATCCGGCGCGCCATCATATGGGCGTCCTCTTCTGGAATGCCCTTCGCCTGATAGATTAACGAAAGCTCTTCTTCCTCTTCCTTGGGTGACATCTCCAGTTCTTGTTTCTCCATGGCGATCTGCTGCTCGAAGAGCTCGCGCTGCGCGCGCACCGAGACGTATTCGCCTGCGGCCATGGAGAAAGAGCCGGCGAGCAATCCGGCGACGCCGGCGAGAAGAATATATTCCGGCTTCGCTTCGGCGCCGGCGAAACCCATCACCAAACTGAAGTTGGAAACCAAGCCATCGTTGATGCCGAATATCGCCGCGCGCAGGCTGCCGCCGCGCGAAGCGATATGCCAACCTTCGCGGCCGACGATGTCGCCTTGCCCGCTGAGACCCTCGCCCATTTCGCGCAGCGCTCGACTGTGAGATCGCTCCTCCGCGGGTAATCCAACGGCCTCGGTTTGATTCAAATATCCCGGTTCATCCCTCGCTTCGAGCGCACTAATGATCGGCACGACGCGCTCGGTGCCAAAGTGGCGCGCCATCCAGCCAAACAGCCGCACCCGCGCGCTGCGCCGGTAGGCCGGCACCATGCCGCCGCCGCTTCGAATCAAGCGCGCCCAGCGTTGCGCGTGGCGCTCCTCAGCTTTGATAATCTTGTGAAAAATCGCCGCGCGCTTCTCGTCTTTCTCCGCTTCGGCGAGCGAACGATAGAGCTCGATGCCATCCATCTCGATTAGATAATTCTGACCGTAACGGGCGATATCGGCTTGGGTCGGTTCTGAGTGTGAATCAGCCATGCAATCGGTTGTGAGTTCTTAGTCTTTAGTGGGTGAGCGCCAATCTTGATCCGGTATTTTTTAATTTTGAACTTTTAATTTTCTCCTCCCTCTTTCTATCCGATCAACCTTGCATATGCCAGGCTTTTTATCTTAACGTCGTGCACCATGATCAGCTTCGTCGATGTCGAAGAAGCGCGCGAGCGCATCAAAGAGCAAATCTATCTCTCGCCGTTTCCCTACTCTGAAACCATCAGCCGAATGACCGGCAACCGGGTTTTCTTCAAGCTGGAAAACTTGCAGATGACCGGCTCATTTAAAGAACGCGGCGCGCTCAATCGTCTGCTCACGCTCACCAGCGCAGAAGCCGAGCGCGGCGTCATCGCCGCCAGCGCCGGCAATCATGGAATGGCGCTGGCCTTTCACAGCCAGAGACTGAATATCGCCGCGACCATCGTCATGCCGGTCTTCGCCCCGCTGATCAAAATCACCCGCGTGCGCCAGTACGGCGGTCAATGCGTGCTCCATGGCAACGACTACGACAGCGCGCTCGCGCAAGCCGAGCGTCTCAGCCAAGAACAGGGGCTCACTTTCGTCTCAGCGTTTAACGATCCATGGATCGTCGCCGGCCAAGGCACCATCGGTCTGGAGCTCTACGAGCAGAATCCCGATCTCGACGCGGTCATCGTGCCGGTGGGCGGCGGCGGGCTGATCGCCGGCATCGCCTTGGCGCTGAAAACGTTGAACCCGAACATTCGCATCATCGGCGTTCAGTCGGAATCCATACCTTCGATGAAAGCTGCGCTGGAGAACGGCGCGCCAATCCGCTTGCCGCCAGCGCTGACTATCGCCGATGGCATCGCCGTGCGTCGGGTCGGCGAAACGCCGTTTGCTCTGGTCAAAGAGTTCGTCGATGAAATTGTCACCGTAAATGAAGGCGAGATCGCCAACGCCGTCCTTCTCTTACTGGAAATCGAAAAAACCGTCGCCGAGGGCGCCGCCGCCGTGCCCCTCGCTGCTTTAGTGAATAAGAAAATCTCGCTGCGCGGCAAAAACGTCGGCTTGATCGTCTCCGGCGGCAACATCGACATGAATTTAATCTCGCGCATCATCGAAAAGGGTTTGATCCAGGACGGCCGCTTGACACGTTTGAATGTCATCATCGCCGACCGGCCCGGTAATCTCGCGCGGCTTACCCAGGGCATCGCCGAGCTCGGCGCGAATATTTTACAAATTGACCAAAGCCGAGGCTTCGGCCAAATGGCGATCGGCGAAACCGAAGTCGAGATCATCCTCGAAACCACCGGCCCCGATCATGCTCGGCAACTGCACGATGGCCTGCGCCAGTCAGGCTTTCGCGTCAGAAGCGATTTTTAACGACCCTCATCCCTCTGTCGGTTCGAGAATTTTTAATTTTGCCTTTTTAATTTCTCTCACGCCGCCTCAGCTATCGGAACATGCGGCCTCGTCGCCGGGATCGCCAGCACCGGGCAATGTGCGTGGGCGATCACTTTCTCAGTGACGCTGCCGAGCAAGATGTGATCAAACCCGGTCCGCCCATGAGTCGACAGAACGATCAAATCCACCGCCTCGCGCTCGGCCATCTCAGCAATGTTCGAGTAGGCAGTGCCCAGCTCGACTCTCTGACGCACTTCGACGAGATTCATTGACTCGGCAAACTTCGTGCGCAAGAACTTATCGAGAAATTCTTTCTGTTCCGCCACCAGATTGCGCACTGGCCTAAGCTCCCCACGTTTGGCGAACCAATCGTCGCTCATCGATACCACATGCAGCACGATCAATTCAGCGCCAAGTTCGCGCGCCGTTTCAAAGGCATAGCGGAGCCCGACACAAGATAGGTCCGAGTAGTCCGTCGGCGCCAGAATTTTTTTGATCTTGTTCATAATTGCCTCCTTGAGTTCGAACCTCTGTAATCTATAGAGGGAGCCAAATTGCCTCCATGCCAAAACGGCCAGGGGCTATGAAGCGTGAACCACGAGCACCGGGTCATCGGAGTGGCGCACCACTCGCTCAGTCACGCTGCCAAGAACCCAGCGATTGATGCCGGAGCGCCCGTGCGTGCACATGGCGACCAGCGCGTCGCGGTGCGTATGCGCGTAACGGACGATTTCCTCCGCGCCGGACCCTTCCAGCGCGACCCAGGACACGCGCGCCAGTCCCGCCGCTTTGAGCGCAGTGGTCTTTTCGGCGAGATAACTCTCCGCCTCCGCTTTGACCTGCCGGAGCATCTCATCGTAGTTGGGCAAGTAATCTTCGCTGCCGTAGTACGCCGATGCGGCAAGCTCGTAGGCTCGGCAAAGCACGATCTCAAGGTCGAGAGTCTTGGCGACTTCCGTGACCGTCGGCAGCACCGACTCGGCTAACTCCGAGCCGTCGAGCGGCACGACAATCGACCTGATCATCGCCGCGCCATCCGTCGCCCCTTCCCCATGAGCGCGCACGAGAAACAGCGGGTTGCGCGAACCGCGCAGCACCTTCTCGGCCACGCTGCCGAGCACCCAGCGGTTAAGTCCCGACCGACCGTGGGTCGCCATGGCGATCAGTGTGCCTTTTTCCGCCGCTGCGCTTTCGATGATCACGTCAGCGGGTTTGCCACGGATGACCGTCCAGGTGACCTTGAAACCGCTAAGACCGGCGGTGATTGCATTCAAGTATTCTCGGCTCGCCCGTTCTGCTTCGGCAATCAGGGTGTCGAGATAGCGCGCTTTGTCACTGACGAAATGCGCTGACATCGCTGAGATGTCGATAACGTCCAAAAGCTGCACGGGAAGCTTCAGCGTGGCGGCCAAGATTCGCGCAAACGGCAATACCTGCTCAGCAGTCTTGGAACCGTCTAATGGGATTAGCATCTTTGTGTACATGACCTTATCCTCTCCCAATGTCTGTCAATAAAAAACAGCGCAACCGCCATGCCAACCGATCTCGGCGATTTTCCGTCGATATTTTACAACCCCTTTGTCACGGTCGAGAAAATATGCCAAAGCGGCTCGCAGAACTGCGAAACAACAGGTCAGCACTGCTGGGAATGAACTAATCGGCTTGGCTTAGTCATTGCGCGTAAACCGGGCGCGCAGGAATTGTTCGCATGCCCCAGTAAGTTTTTCCGCCGACGCATCTGTGTTCAGATATAAACGGTTATCCGCAGCGATTTCGTCGATTGGCTCATCAATCTCTTTTTGCTTCAGGTAGATTTCCCAGTGGCCATCGGAGACATCCGTTGCCAAGCTCGCGCGTTGCAGCAAACGATTCTTAGTGATTGCGGCGGCGGCCGAGCAATGAATCGACACAAGTTCAATCCGGTGTTTCTCAGCGAGGCGGGCGAACTTTTCCCGCTGGGCTCGGCGCAAAAACGTCGCATCGACAATCACAGCGCGCCCCTGAGTTAAAAGCTTGCCGGCCATGCGCGCCATCTTGGCGTAGGTTTTTTCAGTCATGGTCACGCTGTAAATCCCCTCGTTATAGGGCGCAGTTTGCCGGCCTGAACTGCCAGCCAGCTCCTTACGCACGGTATCCGAATTGATCGTTGCTATGCCAGTTCGCTCGCTTAAGGCGCGCGCCAACGTCGACTTACCGCTGCCGGTCAAACCGCTCATCATGAGCAGAAATGGCTCAAGCGGCCGCCAACTGAGCCGCACCGCGTAGCGAAGATAGCGCTCGGCCATAGCGAAGCCATCAGGGCCGCGCAATAGATATACCTTGGCGCGCACCAGCGCCCGGTAACATTGCCAGAACGGCAACAGATCACCGGCCTCGTTGTCGCCGAGCAACTCGCCATAGCGCTTAAGAAAAATCTCGACCAAGCCCGCGCCACCGCGCACCTCTAGGTCCATCGCGAGAAAGGCAATTTCAGCGGCGAGATCGCACTGGCGAAAGCGCGGCTCAAAGTCGATACAATCGAAAATCTGAATCCCCTCTGGCGCGAAACAAATATGCTCGGCGTGGAGGTCGCCATGCACGTCGCGAATCCAGCCTTGTTGAGCGCGCCGCGTGAAAAGCTCGCCGTGCGACTTGATGAAATCGGTGCCGAACTTATCCACGGCTCGGAAATCTTCTGGATCAACCACTTTACCCAAGAACGGTTCGATGTCGGCGCGATTATCGTGCCATCGCTTAGCTACGATTGCCGGGTAATTTTGCGCGTCGAGCGCCGCCACGCGGTCCGCTTCGGCGTGAAATTTCGCCAGCAGCTCGGCCAGCTCGCGCATCATCGGCGCGGTCACTTGGCCGGTTTCGAGGAGAAACGGCAACATGCGTTTGTCCGCCAGCCGGCGCATCACCAGCGTGTACTCAGCCGGCTCCGCCCAGCCGCCGAGCCGCCAACCAAGATCGTCGAAGGTGATCGGCAAGACGCCGATGTAAACTGACGGCGCCAAGCGGCGGTTCAGGCGGAGCTCTTCCTGGAGAAAGTAGCGGCGCTTTGCCAAGGTCGAGTAATCAAGGAATGAATACCGCACCGGCTTCTTCACCTTGTAGACCAGCGCGCCGGCAAAAAAGAGATGCGAGATATGAGTTTCTTTGTGCGTCACTGCGGTGGGCGGTTTTGGATAAAACTCCGGCTCTAGCATCGCCGCCAGCAGGGATGCTTGCGCTTGGGAATTCATCGAATTGCCGCCCGCCACTTCTGCGCTGGACATAAGGATTCTCTGTTTACTCTAAATAAGCGCCACCTCTTGGGCACAATTAAATGGGGTTTCCAAAGGGGGCGAGCATCCCCTTTGGTCGCGAGTGGGGTTTGAACCCCGCTCGCGAATTCAATTGATTGAAGTCCGCAATAAAAGTGCCACGGCGAAAACCCCTTGAAATAGGCAGGGAAATTCCCGCCCAGTGGAAAAACTCCGCCCGCGCTTTGCAGAAGATGGAATTGGGGTCACGTGCGAACTTAAGGGTATTCAGGCTTTCCTGTGAACCAGGGCTCGGAGATTGCACCGCGGCGGCGCGGAGGACGCGGAGAAAAGAGTTCCTGATAAGGAAATACTCCGAACTCTACGAACTCTGTGGTGCCTACTTCTTCACAAGAAACCCGGAAGAACCAAACTTAACGACCGTGGAGCGGATGGGAACTAAGGGATCTCCAGCTCTTCGATCTTGCGGTAGAGAGAAGAGAGACTAATATCCAAAACCGTGGCGGCTTCTCTGCGGTCCTGGTTGGTTTGCTCAAGCACGCGCATGATATGTTGCTTCTCGAACTGCCGGAGCGCGTCGCGCAGGTTGAACGTAAACGCCGGCTGTCCCTGACTGCTCGCGACCACGGCGGCGGGCAAATCTTTCAAGGTAAGGCGCTCCCCTTCGGCGAGAATCATGGTGTGCTCGATCACATTGTCGAGCTCGCGCACGTTGCCCTTCCAGGGCAGCGCCATGAGCACCCGAACCGCATCGTCATCGATCCCCGCAAAGTTTTTTTTCAGCTCGGGGTTGTGGCGCTCGATGAAGCAATTGACAAGCAACGGAATATCCTCCGGCCGTTCCTTGAGCGGCGGGATATGGATTTCCATGATGTTCAAGCGGTAAAACAGATCTTCGCGGAAACGGCCTACCTCAACCTCTTTTTTCAAATTTCGATTGGTTGCAGCGAGCACCCGAACATCGATATGGCGTGGCGTCGTGCTGCCGATGGACATGATCTCCTTCGCTTCCAAGGCGCGCAAGAGCTTGACCTGGAGATGTTGCGGAATCTCCCCGATCTCGTCAAGAAAAATCGTTCCGCCGCCGGCTCTCTCGAACAGTCCCTCCTGATTAGCGAAAGCGCCGGTGAACGAACCCTTTAAATGGCCAAAGAGCAGACTCTCGAGCAGGGTCTCAGGTAGTGCGCCGCAGTTGACCGGTAAGAAGAGCTTATCTTTACGGTCGCTATGCGCGTGCAGCGCCAAGGCAATGAGTTCCTTGCCAGTGCCGCTATCGCCGGTGATCAGCACGGTCGCTTGGGTATTGGCAACTTTTTTGACCAGCACCAAAACGTCGCGAATCGCTTTACTCTTGCCGATGATGTTATCGAGATGAAACCCCATGGTGTACCTTGGCGATCGCTGCGTTCAGTGCCGATTTAGTTTTGCAGAGATAATTTCAGTGGCGCCGCTAAAACCTTTCCGCAGCCTCAAGCAGCTCGGGGTTGGAACAGAAACGGCGCAGCGCAGCTTTAAGCTTCTGCCTTTGCACGCTCGCCGGCACGCCCAAGTTTTCCATGGTGGTGGCGATCTGCGGGCCGCCTAGATGAATTAACTTGCTGTAAATCGCGTCGATCTCCGAGCCTTCGATCTGCAAGGCGATGCGGAACGCTTCTTCAATATCCATCGACGCGGTTCCCTGCGCGAGAAACGACTCGAGCCACGCGCTCAGTTCCCGTGCCCTGTCACTGCCGATGTTGGGATCGAGCCGCTCTTCTTCATAATGCTCAATCACCGCCCGGCAAGCTTGCAAGATACAGGCGTGCTGCTCTTCCTCTCGGGCCATTTCCCACCAGAAATCGCGGAGCTCCGGCCGGGCGAGAAAAAGATGCGAGAAGCGAAAATAAATCTTGGAAACCAGCCGTTCGATCTCGGCGAAGCGCAGCAACGGATCGAACAGTTCCGGCTTACTCATCGTTCTTTCAATCTCTCACGGAGAAATTCGAGCAATTCAGCATGCTTTTCCGAGTCACGGATCATCGCGCTAATCAGGATCTTGAACAAGCCGTGATAATAATCCTCGCTCGCTTTCAATAAGCCTTTGTATTCTTTAATCCCTTCCCTTTCAAGTTTGATAAACTCATCGGTAACGGCCAGAAGTTTTTGATTGACCGCGGCGCTGTCCGGATCGCCTTCGAGACTGCCGGCTAGCTTTGTCCAGGTCAAACTGCCTTTGAGTGTCGCTGCCATCGCATGCACGACCGCCCGATGTTTTTCCTCGTCGGAAACGATCAACTGAAGCACGAACCGGGTCACCGGGTTCTTGATGTCGCCGAGCGAGCTTCGGTACTGATCGAGGGATTTTTCTTCTTTGCTCTCGTGCGCTTCGAATTCGTTGAGGAGTCTCTCGATCGCCGAGATCTCGTTCCCGCTTTTGAGCAAGTCATACATTACGTTGACATCTGCCATCTCTTCCATGATCCTTCTCCTTTCTTGATCAGACTGGAGGCAGGGAGCATTGTCCCCGCTCGCTTTGGTTTATACCTTCCTAGGTCGCCTTCGCCGTAGTCATCGGCGAAACACATGCCCCGGTTTCCACGCTGTGCCCACGGTCGGGAGCAGCCAACGGTCGAGCCAATCCAGCCGGCGTTGCGCCACGCGAGCGCTAGCCAAGTCGGGAGGCGAACAGCATGCTATGCTCACAACCTCTCCCTCCTTTCCACCGTTTCTGTTTCCACTGCTTGGTCGCTAGCGCAATCGATGTGCCACAGATAATTCACTAAAATCTCAGCCGCTTTTCGTGGTTCGCGGCAAAAATTTTCGCAGCCACAGGAATAGATATCTGGCAATTTCGCAGTTATGCAAAAGGCGGCAATGGCTCGCCTCGATTTCCATCACAAGAGTCCAGAAATATAGACGGCACGGAAATCGCAACGCGTTATTAAAGAGAGTATTCTATGCGCCATGGCTAATACTATTTTCCAGCAGAAAAACAATCTCGGCATCCTTGTCGGCGGCGGTCCGGCGCCGGGGATTAACGGTGTGATCGGCGCGATCACGCTTGAGGCGCGCACTCGCGCGCACAAAGTCATTGGCATTTACGACGGCTTTCAATGGCTCATGCAAGGCGACACCAGCCACGTGAAGCAATTGGACCACGACGATGTCTCGCGTGTCCATTTCCAAGGCGGCTCGATTCTCAACACGTCGCGCGCCAATCCGACGAAGAAAGTCGAAGACCTCAAGCGCGTTGTCGAATCGCTCGACCAACTCGGCATCGGCTACCTCGCGACCATCGGCGGTGACGACACCATGTTCGCCGCTAGCCAAGTTGCGAAACATGCCAACGGGCGTATCCGCGTTTGTCACGTGCCGAAAACCATCGACAACGATCTGCCACTGCCGGGCGAGATTCCGACTTTCGGGTTCGAAACCGCGCGCCAGCTCGGCAGCGATCTAGTGCAGAATTTAATGGAAGACTCGCGCAGCACCCGCCGCTGGTACTTTGTCGTCGTCATGGGCCGGTCCGCGGGTCATCTCGCTTTGGGAATTGGCAAGGCGACGGGAGCAACAGTGACGTTGATCCCAGAGGAATTTCCCGGCCCGATTCGCATGGCCACCGTCTGCGATCTGCTCGAAGGTGCGATCCTCAAGCGCACAGCGCTATGGAATCGTTCTGATGGGGTCGCGGTAATCGCCGAAGGGCTATTGGAGCATATGCCGGTCGAAGAGCTCAAAGATATTGAAGGCGTGCGCATCACCCACGACAGCTACGGCCATCTGCGCCTCGCCGAAGTCGATTTTGCCTATATCCTCAAGAGCCTGGTGGAACACCGCTTCGCCAGCCGCGCATCGCCGATGGCGATCGTGCACAAAAATATCGGCTACGAATTGCGCTCGGCAGCGCCCATCGCATTCGATTGCGCCTACGTCCGCACGCTCGGTTACGGCGCGGTAGAGTTCTTGCTCAATCCAGCACAAAATCCAGCAATGAACGCGGCGAAACTCAACGGCGCGTTAGTCTGTCTGATCAATGGCAAGCTCGACTATCTCGATTTCACTAGCCTCAAAGACGCAACCACTGGAAAGACGCGCGTGCGCAGGGTGGACATCGACACACCGTCTTACAAAGTCGCGCGCGAGTACATGATTCGCCTGGAAAAAGAAGATTTCCGCGACGACGAGAAACTCCGCCAGCTGGCTCAGGCGGCATCATCGGCGCAACACTTCTGTTCGGCGGAACAGTTTCGCGATCGTTATCAATATTTAACCACCGATCTACGCGGCGGCAGCTGAGAGAAATCAACATGGCAACTTCTATCGCAATCAATGGCTTCGGCCGTATTGGCCGGCTGGTTTTGCGCACCCTGCTCGAACGTTACAAGAAAGAACTAACCGTCGTCGCCATTAACGACATGGCCGACGTGAAGACCAACGCGCATCTGTTTCGCTACGACTCGACGTATGGAATCTATCCCGGCAAGGTCGAGTTAAGCGATGGCGCGATGAAAGTCGATGGCCGCAACATCGCCGTACTCAATCAAAAAGAGCCAGCGCGCCTACCCTGGAAGCAACTCGGCGTCGATATCGTCATCGAAGCCACCGGCGTCTTCACCGACGCGGCGCAAGTTCGCGCTCATCTGGACGCGGGCGCCAGGAAGGCGATCGTTACCGCGCCGGCGACCAACGAAGACATCACCCTGGTGCTTGGCGTCAACGACAAAGCTTACAACCCGCGCAAACACCATATCGTGTCCAACGCCTCGTGCACGACGAACTGCCTCGCGCCGGTGGCCAAGGTGCTGCACGACAACTTCGGCATTGAGCGCGGTTTGATGACCACGACACACGCTTACACGAACGATCAGAGAATTCTTGATCTCATGCACAAAGATCTGCGCCGCGCGCGCGCTGCCGCGGTGAACATCGTGCCGACCAGCACCGGAGCCGCGAAGGCGATCGGCCTGGTCATGCCGGAACTGAAAGGCAAACTGCACGGCATTTCCTTGCGCGTGCCAACATCAACTGTATCGGTCGTCGATCTGGTGGTAGATTTGAAGAAATCCGCGACTGTAGAAGCGCTCAACGGCGCGCTCAAGCAAAGCGCCGAAGGCAAGATGAACGGCGTTTTGGTCTATTGCGACGAGCCGTTGGTTTCGAGCGACTTCCGTGGTAATCCAGCATCGTCAATCGTCGATGGTCTTTCGACCGTTGTCCTCGATGGTAAGATGGCCAAAGTGCTCAGTTGGTACGATAACGAATGGGGCTACAGCTGCCGCGTAGCCGATCTCGCGATGCTGATGGTCGACAAAGGACTCTAGGAGGAAC
Organism: Deltaproteobacteria bacterium; assembly: GCA_016844625.1. GTDB lineage: Bacteria > Desulfobacterota > Binatia > UBA9968 > UBA9968 > DP-20. Next base: position 143 of record JAERMN010000036.1, on the reverse strand, counting down.
ACACCATGAACGCCAAAGACATTATGACGCGGGACATCATCACCGTAAGCCCGACCATGAAGGTCAAAGAACTGGCCATGACGTTGATCAAAAACCAGATCAGCGGCGCGCCGGTGGCGAGCAAAGACGGCAAGATCGTCGGC